>JBDQNA010000123.1:0-3526 GCA_040261965.1 Flavobacteriaceae bacterium | reverse complement strand
TTTCTACTGGAGAAGGTGTGTTGTCCCGTTGCTTGGGTGCGCCTACAACTATATAAGTAACCTCCTCTTGACTGATGTACTTTTTTAGAAATGAAAGCAATTCTTTAGGTGGAACAGTGTCCAAGCCAAACGCACAGGTCTGTAAGGGATCAGTAACAGCGATACCACAGCGCTTTGTTCCATAATCAATTGCCATTATTCTAGCCATGATACAAATGTAAGTAATGAATTTTTGGAAATCATGGATTTGGTTTCATCTCAAAACTTATCTTTGAAAAAAAAAGAGATGAGCAGAGCCATTATCGAAGCAGCTTGGGAGAACCGAGCACTTTTACAAGAAGAAGAAACACAACAAGCCATTCGTTCGGTCATTGACCAACTAGACCAAGGAATACTTCGCGTTGCTGAACCCACCGAAAATGGGTGGCAAGTAAACGAATGGGTAAAAAAAGCCGTGGTGCTCTACTTTCCTATTCAAAAAATGGAAACCATTGAAGCGGGACCTCTTGAATTTCATGACAAAATTCCACTAAAAACAGGCTATAAAGAAAAAGGTATTCGTGTTGTACCGCACGCTGTAGCTAGAAAAGGCGCCTATATTTCTTCTGGTACCATATTGATGCCTTCTTACGTTAACATAGGTGCCTATGTAGACGAAGGGACCATGGTCGATACTTGGGCTACAGTGGGGAGTTGTGCCCAAATAGGTAAAAATGTGCACTTAAGCGGTGGTGTTGGTATCGGTGGTGTTCTGGAGCCCCTGCAAGCTGCACCAGTTATTATTGAGGATAATGCATTTATAGGCTCGCGATGTATTGTGGTAGAAGGAGTTCACGTAGAAACAGAAGCGGTATTAGGAGCTAACGTGGTACTAACGGGATCTACTAAAATTATTGACGTAACAGGCAATGAGCCTATAGAACGTAAAGGTCGTGTTCCTGCAAGGTCTGTGGTTATTCCAGGCAGCTATACCAAAACATTTGCTGCGGGTGATTATCAAGTGCCTTGTGCACTTATCATTGGCAAAAGAAAGGAAAGTACCAATAAAAAAACCTCGCTTAACGATGCCTTACGAGAGCATAACGTAGCAGTCTAAACAAAATTATTTTTTGCAGCTGATTTTATTAAAACCTAATGCTTTAATACATTATAGTTCTTGTAACCTCCAAGGGTGCTACCACCAAAAAAAATACGTTCCATTAAAATAATAAGACGATATTTTAGTTTTTCGTGTTTGGCCTTTGGGCGACCAATAACTTGGGGGCCTGAGAAACGCAAACTAGCTTCCCAATCTAGTTCGGGTATTCTTGCGGCCATAACCCCTGGGTGTGTTCCTTTAAAGGGCAAGCAATAATCCATTCTGCCATAATCGTATTCTTGGGCGTATTTCGCATATCCATTTGCTGAATCTTTTCCTTTATTCCAATTATAAAAATAGGTGCACTTTTTGAACATGAGCTTTGGAGGACGCACCCAACCGTAATGGTATATGTTGGCTTGTAGCTTAATAACATTCAACTTGGAGGTTCCTTCTTTTTTACGGTAACTCACGCCATCAAAATTTGGAATGCGCCTAAACGACTGTGCATCTTTAAAGGAGTGTAAATCGAGGTCGTTGCGAACAATTCTTATCTCACAAGGGTACCAACAATGATCTCGAAAATAATGCCCGTAATCGCCATAGAAATGATAGTAATTAAATAAAAATCCATCTACACGCTTATCTTCTAAATAGTGGTTGCACTTAGAAACAATCTCAGGATAATCTTCCTCATGAATAACCTCATCGCCTTGCAGATACAACAACCAGTCTCCCGAACACGCTTCTTTTGCAATATCCGTTTGATGCGCGTATTCCATTCCTCTTGGATATTTGTCGGTATCCCAAACCGTATGGATAATCTTAATTTTATCACTTTCTAAACTCCTCAATTTATCTTCCGAATCGTCGTCGTCGTCACCCCTGCCTAATGCAACAACAAATTCGTCTACTAGCGGCAATGCGGATTGTATTGATTCAAGGATTGGGTAATAAAGCTTGGAAGTATTTCTTAAAAAAGTAAAGCCACTAATTTTCATGTTTTCAAAAATACTATTTTAATTACTTAACCTAAAATAGCGTAATTTTACAAGATGCGAATAGGATACGATGCAAAGCGAATTTTCCATAATGCTAGTGGCTTAGGAAATTATGGCAGAGATTTGGTTCACAACTTGGCTATCAGCTTTCCTAAAACAGAATTTTACCTATATAATCCAAAAAAACCAAGCGTAAATCGTTGGTATTCGCTACCCAATACCAACATGCGAAAACCAGCGGGTTTATGGCGCTATTTTCATGCTATATGGAGACAAGGCCCTATATCCAGGCAACTTAAGGCAGATAAAATTGACCTGTATCACGGTTTAAGTGGCGAATTACCCAAAGGCTTAAAAACAGCCTCTGTAGTGACCGTTCACGATTTAATCTTTATGCGTTACCCCAAGCTTTATAAGCCTGTGGATGTATACATACATAAACGGAAAGTAAATCACGCTGTTAGCGCTGCAACAAAAGTTGTAGCCATAAGTGAACAAACAAAAGCAGATTTATTAGAATTTACTACTGTAACTGCAGACAAAGTATCTGTTATTTATCAAGGCTGTCATCGTGCATTTAAGAACAAATTAACGGAAAAAGAAAAGGAGGAAATACGCCTAAAATATGGACTGCCCGATACGTTTGTTTTGTATGTTGGAACTTTGGAAGAACGAAAGAATGCGTTATCCATAGCGAAAGCATTGAAAGACAGCTCTCTGCATATGGTTTTTATAGGAAAAGTAAAAGCTTATGGCGAAAAGATAAAGACATTTGTAGCGGAAAATAAGATGCAAAACAGAGTCATTTTTATTGAAGGTATTGGAATTGATGATTTAGCAGGGGTTTACCAAAATGCAACTGTATTTTGTTATCCTTCCTTTTTTGAAGGGTTTGGCATTCCAATCATTGAAGCATTGTATAGTGGAGTACCTGTTGTAACTACAAAAGGGGGATGCTTTTCAGAAGCAGGAGGTCCAGCCAGTTTGTATATAGACCCAAAAGATGAAAAAGCACTCCAGCAAGCCATTAATACATTGTTTTCCGAATCAGAAGAAAGAAGAAGCTTAAGAATTAAAGAAGGTATTTCTTATGCTCAAAAATTTAATGATGACGTGATTTTAGCGCAATGGAAAAAACTTTATCAATCTGTCACACATGGCTAAAGATAATAAAAAGGCTAATTTTATAGTTAAGCCTACAACCCAAAACCAACTTGGCATTACGGCTATTGTGACAACCTTCAATGAAGAGTATAACATAAAAAGGTGTCTAAGCTCAATACAATGGGCAGATGAAGTGTTGGTGATAGACTCCTTCAGCACTGACCATACTGTTTCCATTTGTGAGAAAATGGGGGCGACCGTTTTACAACGCAAATATAAATATGCTGCTGATCAAAAGAATTGGGCCATACCAAAAGCTAAAAACCCGTGGGTTATACTTCTT
>JBDQNA010000052.1:0-7427 GCA_040261965.1 Flavobacteriaceae bacterium | reverse complement strand
GCGCTTGCTTTTGGCTGGGTGATGTGGACCGGACAAACTGTAATGGTTGTGATCTTTGGTAGTCTATCTTTTTTGTTACTGCCTGTTTTGTCCAAAAAATAATAGTTAGCTTCGCCTAATGGCAAAAGTCAAAAAAGCTTTTTTCTGTACCAACTGTGGTCATCAACATGCCCAATGGCAAGGGCAATGTAGCTCTTGCAAGGCATGGAACACCCTACAAGAAGAGGTGCTCGAAAAACCCAAAACCACAGCTACGTGGCAAGACAGCAACACCCCCCAAAAGGCAAAACCTGTACGTATCCAAGACGTTGCCGTTGATGCTGTCGCGCGGATGTCGTCTGGAGATGTAGAGCTTGACCGTGTGCTTGGTGGGGGAATCGTTCCGGGATCAATGGTGCTTGTTGGTGGAGAACCTGGCATTGGAAAATCTACCCTACTGTTGCAAGTAGCCCTTGCCATAAAAGGGAAAGTCGTGTATGTTTCGGGGGAGGAAAGCGAACAACAAATTAAGCTACGCAGCGCCCGAGTAACTGAAGAATCTAGTGAATGTTTTTTGCTGACAGAAACCAATACCCAATCGCTTTTACATCACTTGGGAACGCTAAAACCTGCCTTGGTGGTAATTGACTCCATACAAACCTTACATTCCAGTATGCTGGATAGTACCGCAGGGAGCGTCCCACAAATACGTGCTTGTACAGCCGAGTTGATACAATTTGCCAAAAACACCCAAACACCCGTTTTTTTAGTAGGACATATTACTAAAGATGGCGCTATTGCAGGTCCAAAAGTATTGGAACATATGGTAGATACGGTTTTACATTTTGAAGGGGATCGCAACCATGTGTATCGCATATTACGTGCACACAAAAACCGTTTCGGAACTACTGCCGAACTGGGTATTTATACCATGGCTCAAGAAGGATTAATGGCAGTTACCAACCCCAGTGCCTTACTGATATCAAACGAAAGTGCTGGTCTTAGCGGGCATGCCATAGGCGCAACGGTTGAGGGAATACGCCCTATGCTGATTGAAGTACAAGCCCTTGTGAGTTCTGCTGTATATGGCACTCCCCAACGCAGTAGCACAGGTTTTGACAACAAACGCCTTAATATGCTGTTGGCGGTATTGGAAAACGCGCTGGTTTTCAATTGGGCGCTAAGGATGTTTTTCTAAACCTCGCAGGTGGTATTCGCCTAGATGACCCGGGACTGGACCTTGCTGTAATGGTCGCCATCCTGTCAAGCAGTTTGGATGTGGCCATTCCAAAAGGCTATATGTTTGCTGCCGAAGTAGGCCTTTCGGGTGAGTTACGCAATGTTCCCAAAATGGAACAGCGTATGCAAGAAGCTGCCAAGCTAGGCTTTGAGCGAATGGTGGTAGCCCAAGCCGTAAAAACGGTTCCCCAAGGCTTAGAAGTTATTCGCCTAGCAACCATTCAAGATTTGGTAGCGCATTTGTTTTAAGGCGCAGGATTGGGTATGCGGCCATGCACCGCATCTATTTCTTTTAAAATTTCTGGTGAAAGGGTAATGTCTGCCGTAGCTATGTTCTCCTGAAGCTGTGCCATGGTGGTGGCACCAATAATATTCGACGTTACAAAAGGACGATCGGTAACAAATGCCAATGAAAGTTGGGTAAGCGTTAGGTTGTGCTCAGCGGCAATCGCTGCATAGGCCTCTGTAGCTTCAAGAGATTGGTCGCTGTTATAACGTGCCATACGTGGGAATAGTTTTAGTCGGCTGTTGTCGGGTAATTGTCCGTTTCTATACTTGCCCGATAGCACCCCAAAAGCCAAGGGAGAATACGCCATTAACCCCAACCCTTCTCGGTGTGATACTTCTGCATTCCCTACCTCAAAAGTACGGTTTAGCAAGGAATAGGGGTTTTGAATTGTTTTCATACGAGGCAACTCCTTTTGCTCTGATAGGTTTATATACTTCATCGACGCCCAAGGGGTTTCGTTCGACAATCCAATTTGCCTGATCTTTCCCTCGCGAACAAATGCTTCAAGTGTTTCCAAAATCTCTTGAAAATTTTCTTCCCATTGCTCAGCTGCATCAGGGAAATAATCCCGTTTTCCAAAGAAGTTAGCATTGCGCTCTGGCCAATGCAATTGGTATAAATCAATATAATCTGTTTTTAAGCGCATCAAACTTCCTTCCAACGCCTCACGAATACTACTGGGCGTGAAACCCGTAGTGCGTATATGAGCGGTATATGCGCCCGGTCCTGCAATTTTGGTGGCTAAAACCACCTGATTTCGGTTGTTTCGTGCCGCAAACCAATCGCCCATGATGCGCTCGGTGTCGGCATAGGTTTCTGCGGTAGCAGGCACGGGATAAAGCTCTGCGGTATCAAAAAAATTAATCCCTTTTTCAAGGGCATAGTCCATTTGATCAAAGCCCTCATCTGGGGTATTTTGATTGCCCCAAGTCATGGTGCCTAAACAAATTTTACTTACCCGAAGATCGGTGTGTGGAATGGTTGTATATTTCATTTACTGAGTTGCTTATAAATCTAAGGTTACACCAACAGGACAGTGGTCAGAATGGAAGGCTTGGGGAAGTATGTATGCTCTTGATATTTTTTTGGTAAGCGGTTTACTTACCATGGCGTAGTCAATGCGCCATCCTTTGTTATTAGCACGAGAATTGGCGCGATAACTCCACCAGCTATAGTGATGAGGTTCGTTATTAAGCTCCCGAAAGGAGTCGACAAAGCCACTTTGAATAAAGCCGTCTAGCCAGCTTCGCTCTTCAGGTAAAAAACCTGAAACCTTGGCATTACGTATGGGGTCGTGAATGTCTATGGCTTCGTGACAAATATTATAGTCCCCACAAATGATCAAATTAGGTACTTCTTCTTTTAGTTTGTTTACATAGGCTTGAAAATCGTCCATATAGGTAAACTTATATGCCAAACGAGCGGGATTGGTTCCAGACGGCAGATACAGGCTCATCACTGAAACATCTTTAAAATCCACACGTAGATTGCGTCCTTCAAAATCCATATAATCTATCCCTGTGCCATAAACAATATTATGGGGCTTATGCTTACATAAAATAGCCACAGAACTATACCCCTTTTTTTGTGCCGAAAACCAATAATGGTATGGATAGCCTGCGGCTTCAAATACGCTGAGGTATAATTGATCGGGTTGCGCTTTGGTTTCTTGAAGGCATAACACGTCTGGATTGGCATGCTGCAACCAATCCAAAAATCCTTTTTTTATGGCTGCGCGAATGCCGTTTACGTTGTAGGAAATGATATTCATACTTGCTAAAGTACGAACTAATGGTATGAAAATTATATATATTTGAGCTACCAAAACTTAACATTATGAAAAAAATTATTTTTTGTTCGCTTGCGCTCATGGGCTTTTTGAGTATTCATGCTCAAGAAGAAAACGATCAAATTACTAAAGTTGAAATTGTCAAAGACAGTTCTAGCGAATATGCTAGCGCTTATGGTAAGCATGAAATTCGACTAAATACGTTGGACTTAGTAGTCCATCCTGCTTTTCACATCTATTACGAGCGTATTGTGAATGAATCCAATGGCTATGGGATTTCCCTCTTTGCTAACTTTGGGGAAAATAACACTACCTATCAAAACTTTGCTTTAACGCCTTATTATCGTTTTTATTTTTTAAACCGTAAAGACTTTGGGGCGAGCGGCATGTTTGTGGAAGTCTTCAGTTCCTTTTCCTCTGCTAATTTTCAAGATTATCAATATGAAAATAAAGACAAAGATGAATTTCAATTTTCCATGGGAATTGCACTAGGGAAAAAATGGGTAAACCGCAATGGCTTTTCTTTTGAAGCTTTTGCTGGATTCGGTCGCTACTTCAATAAAATTGATAATGGTCCCGAAGGACATGGGCGCATTGGTTTGGATATTGGAAAACGTTTCTAAAGCGCTCCCAACCAGTTTTGGAAGGAAACTGCTTCGCTCATTTGTGCTTTCGCTTGGGCTAAGGTCAAGCGTTCTTGTGCCATGCTATCTCGGTGGCGAAGGGTTACCGTTTGATCTTCTAAGGTTTGGTGATCTACGGTAATACAGAAAGGCGTTCCTAAGGCATCTTGCCTTCTGTAACGACGGCCAACGGCATCTTTCTCATCGTAGGCAACTGTCATGTCCCATTTAAGTTCTTCCACAAAGGATTTGGCAATATCGGGTAAGCCGTCTTTTTTGACCAAAGGCAATACCGCAACCTTGGTAGGTGCCACTACGGAAGGCAAGCGCAATACCGTTCTGCTCGATCCGTCTTCAAGCGTTTCTTCTTGTAAGGAATTTGAAAATACCGCCAAGAACAATCGGTCTAACCCAATAGAAGTTTCCAGTACGTAAGGCACGTAGTTTTCTTGACGCTCAGGGTCAAAATACTGTAGTTTTTTACCTGAATATTCCTCATGACTACTCAAGTCAAAATCTGTTCTCGAATGTATCCCCTCCAACTCCTTAAATCCAAATGGAAAACGAAATTCAATATCACAAGCTGCATCAGCGTAATGTGCTAATTTTTCATGGTCATGAAAACGGTAGTTGTCTGTTCCTAGGCCCAACGAATGATGCCATTTTAAGCGGGTTTCTTTCCAATGGGCATACCATTCTTTTTGCGTCCCCGGTGGAATAAAAAACTGCATTTCCATTTGCTCAAACTCACGCATACGAAAAATAAACTGACGGGCTACGATTTCATTTCGGAATGCTTTTCCTGTCTGGGCAATACCAAAGGGCAGTTTCATGCGCCCTGTTTTCTGCACATTCAAAAAATTAACAAAAATACCCTGAGCTGTTTCAGGACGTAAATACAATTCGGTTGCGCTTTCTGCTGAGGCGCCTAATTTGGTGCCAAACATCAAATTAAACTGCTTAACTTCTGTCCAATTCTTCGAACCAGATACAGGGCATACAATCTCCAATTCCTCGATAAGTGTCTTAACGTCTGCCAAATCTTCCTCTTCTAACGATTTGCCCAAGCGTTTTAAAATGGCATCCCCTTTTTCTTTGTAGCCCACAACACGTGGATTGGTGCTGATAAATTGTTCCTTATCAAAAGCATCGCCAAAACGCTTGGCGGCTTTCTTTACTTCTTTTTCAATTTTGGTATCCAGTTTGCCAACATAATCTTCCACCAATACATCGGCCCGATAGCGCTTTTTTGAATCTTTGTTATCAATAAGCGGGTCGTTAAATGCGTCTACATGTCCAGATGCTTTCCAAGTGGTGGGGTGCATTAAAATAGCTGCATCCAAGCCTACAATATTATCATTGAGCTGCACCATGGCTTTCCACCAATAATCGCGAAGATTTTTTTTGAGTGCTACGCCTTGTTGGCCATAGTCATATACAGCACTAAGGCCGTCATAAATTTCACTAGAAGGAAAAACAAACCCATACTCTTTGGCATGAGACAATACTTTTTTGAACAACTCTTGATTTGACATGGGGCAAAAATAGGATAAGTTTCGTAATTTAAACCTTCCGAATTGCTTAACCTTTTGTTGTGCTCCAAGATTTGCTTGCTGTGTGGTTTCCGAAGTGTTGCTGGGGATGTGGACTTCCCTTGTCAAAAAATCAGCAATGGCTGTGTGTGTATTGTCAAGCGCAACTACCCAAAACCTATTTTGAAAAGGATAATAACAATTCCCTCAAAGTGATGATGCGCCGAAATCTTCCTCTTGAGAGTGCTTATGCTCCATTTTATTTTGTCCAAAATAATCCCATTCAAAACCTCTTACATGCGCTCAAATATCAAGGCAAACCCAAAATAGGAGATTGGATGGCCGAGCAATGTTTTGCGTTGCTTCCCCAGCAACATATGATAAAGCAATGTGATGCAGTAGTCCCTGTTCCGCTTCATCCAAAACGAGAAAAAAAGCGAGGATACAATCAAAGTACGCGTTTTGGGAAATATTGGGCAACCCTACTAGGCGTGCCATTTCTGGACAACATACTCTTTCGAAAAAAGGAAACCAAAACACTAGTACGCATGAGCAGAAAACAGCGCTGGATAGAAGTTGAACATGCATTTGATATAAAAACCAATATCGCTTACGAACACCTGCTGTTGGTCGATGATGTAATTACTACGGGTGCCACACTAACCGCTTGTGGAAATGCATTGCTAGCACAAGCCAGTCAAAAAATTTCGATACTTGGAATGGCCTATGCGCAAAACATTCTTCGATAAGCAAGAAAATAGTCGTTATTTTGCATCATGATTAAACGTATTTTTGTTGCACTGTTCATTTGCGCATTATTGGCACAATGTGCCCGTCGTGGTTCCCCAACTGGTGGTCCTAAAGACAAAACCCCCCCAGTGCTGCTGCGTGCTGAACCCCCGCAAAAAACCGTTAATTTTAAAGAAGATGAGATTCGCATCTACTTTGACGAATATATCAAGCTTAATAAATTAAGAGAGCAGCTGGTAATTTCTCCACCCCTTGATCAAAGCACTTATATTGTTTCTCCACAAAGCGTAGCTGCCAAGTACATTAATATTGAATTTATAGATTCGCTTGCGCCCAATACAACCTATACCTTCAATTTTGGAGAAAGCGTGGTGGACAACAATGAGGGCAATCCCTTATCCTTTTTCTCTTATGTGTTTTCAACCGGATCAGTCATTGACTCTTTAACCCTAAATGGACGTATTTCCGATGCCCTTTTGCGCAAACCTGAAACCTTTGTTTCAGTGATGCTATACCCTATTGACAGCACTTTCACAGATTCTGTGATTTTTAAAAATAAGCCTTTGTATTATACCAATACACTTGACAGCTTGGTCGAATTTACGATCCCCAATTTAAAAGCGGGGCAATATTTATTAGCTGCTATAAAAGACGTTTCTAAAAATTTGGTGTTTGATCCATCAGTAGATAAAGTCGATGTAATTTCTAAGCCCATAACATTACCTAACGACAGCCTATTTTCCTTGTCTTTGTTTATGGAAGATCCCAATTTTGCTTTTGGTCGTGCTTATCAAGCTGGGGAACAACGCATAGGATTCGGCTATATTGGAAACCCTGACTTTGAGGTCGTTTTAGAAGATGTGTTGCCAGAATCTTTTGCTTCTGTTGTTTCCTTAGATCGTGAAACCGACACTTTGTATTATTGGTATAAAGGCATTGAAGCAGACTCGTTAAAGTTTACACTCAAACACGACACCTTGACTAAGTCATATGATTATCGCATAAGAAAAGCGGAACCCGACTCACTTAAAATTACCGTAGTGCAAAGTGGCACACTAGACCTTACCGATACCCTAAAAATCAGAACTAACACCCCCTTACAGGCATTTAGCTCAGATGCTGTTATATTAATAGACAAAGACTCGGTTAATGTGCCCTTTAAAATAGCACAATACAACAAGCACGAACTACGATTACTATTTGATATTTTCCCTAATGAAAAGTAT
>JBDQNA010000037.1:0-9552 GCA_040261965.1 Flavobacteriaceae bacterium | reverse complement strand
CAACGGCATAAAAAAACCCCGCCATTTGGCGGGGTTTTGGTGTAAACGTGAAATTAAGTACGGTTGGTTACTTTACCAATTTCGTGTTTAGTTCTTGTTCACCGGCCTTAACCGTTACTAAGTATAAACCTTTGTTTAGGTTGCTTACGTCTAAACTAAATGCAGCTGCATTTGGTGTAGCACGCAATACTTCGCGGCCTGTAAGGTCAAAGATAGTTACGCTGTCAACCACATCACCTGCACGCACATTAAGTGTGTTTTCAACAGGGTTAGGATAGGCAACAAAATTAAATCCGTCTATTTCCCCAACACTTAGTGGTGTTCCTTTGTATGCATAAAGATTGTCATACCAAACCTTGTTTTGTAGGTTTGAAGTAATGCCAAATTCTTTGAACCCAGTAAAAGCAGTAAGGTCTAAAGTTAGATCAACGGACATCCACTGACCAGCTACAAGAGCTGGAGAAGAAGCAACATTGAGATTCATCTCTTTAGCTGCACCTCCAGGTTGATTAACAAACTTCATGTTAAATACTGATGATGTTAAGTCAGTTCCTGCTTCAATATAGATGTCAACGTGCAAGTTTGTAAATGCACTAGCGTCTACGCCAGCGTCTAATACAATTCCTTGACAAGCGTTTCCTAAGTATGCTGTTGTAGCATTTCCTCCAACAGTTATTTCTGAAACAGAGCTAGGACCACACCAACCGGCATCAAAATTACTAGCAACATCTGTATACGCATCACTGTATAATGAAATCACATCAGCAGCATTACGCGCAGGAGGTGTTGGAGCAGCAGAGGAAGGTAAGTTATCAATAAAAGATACTGTATAGGTATCTGTAGTTAAGCCGTCTGTAGCCGTAACCACTATTGTAGCATCACCAGGAATGACAGTTGCTTGAGTAATTACAGTAGTTGCTCCTGAAATGGTAGTAGATGCACTCGAAATTTGAGGCACGACAGTAGTTCCATTTGGAAGGTTATAAGCATAATTTTTAACAGCTCCATCAAAGCCCTCAATGGATACTCCCTCAACTTGCAAGTCAGAAAGTGTTGCATTTGTTGTTGGGTCACCTGCAGTAGCAGTAATTACAATTTGAGAAATTTCTACAGTTTTGTCTCTATCAACAATATACAAAAGCGCAGAAGTAAAAGTGTTTGCTCCTTGAGGTGGAATTGTAACAGTGTAATCAGTTGTGTTTGCTCCTGAAACAGTTACGGGATCAGTGAAAAACTCCGGCACAGTATTGGGGTAAGGAGATTTTTCAAACTTGAATTTTACATCAGCAGCCTCAGCAGCACTTGCTTTAAACGCTATTGATCCGCCATTTGGAAAAGAAAGCGGGTAAATTTCCAAGTTATTGTTTGAGAACCCGCCCCAACTTTGAGCCCCTGTTGGAAAAGTAAGCGCTTGTTTGTATTCAGCTCCGTCAAAGCCATCATCGTAAATTGGAAAATGTGTTGAAGTAACTGTATTACCGTCTGCGTCAAATATTTTGAGAGTTACCTCTGAGATATTTACAGTTACATCTCTTTCAACAATATAAAGTAAGGCTGAATTAAATGTATTTGCTCCTTGGGAAGGAATTGCAACAGTATATGTGCCCTCTGCTGCCGTGATAGGAATATCTGTCAAATTGTAAGCAGGCTCTACATTAGGGTAAGGGTTTGCTTCAAATCTAAATCTCAAACTTGCAGCTGCAGTGGCACTAGCCTTAAAAGATATTTCTCCGCCATTTGTAAAAGATAATGGGTAGATGTTTGTATTCGTATTTGTAAAACCAGCCCAAGATTGTGCTGAAGCTGGAAAAGTCAAGCTTTGCACATTTGTTGTACCATCAAATGCACTCTCATACAAAGGATAGTACAATGTGTCTTTAGGTATTTCTTTTTTTACTAGCGAAACATTGTCAATCACTACAATTCCTGTATCAGCTCCCATGTCAAATAATACACGTGAGGTAGTTGCCGAGCCTTGAAAGTTTGCCACAAAATCAAATGTATAGGTCTCATTTGTGGATGTTAGTGTAATTGTCTCTGTTACGTTAGTATAAGGACCTACTGATAAACCAATACCAGCTACTATTGTCCTAGAACTTCCCATTGCAGTTGAAGCTTCAAATGAAAGGGTGTATGTGTCTCCTTCATCCATTGCAACATTCTGAGAAAGATTTACAGTGTAAGCTGCTCCAGCTGTCTTAACATCTGCAAAGAAAAATTTGTTGTTATTTTCGTCGCGTATTTCAACATTACCAGTCCAAACACTTGCAGCATTGTTTGCTTCAAAGTCTCCATCTGTTAACATATTCATCTGTGCAGTCACACAAAACGAAACCAACATTAATATTAAAGTATATAATTGTTTCATAATTTTTGATTTGTTCAAATATATACTTGCATATTATTGAAATGAAAAATATTATATATACAATATGTATACATAACAAAATATCTCTACTGGAAATGCGAATATGTAAACAGAGAGAGTTTATATGGGAAGAATCCTGCCTTTGAAATCCTTATTTAAGCCTATTTGAAGCGTCTATACAACATACTTATGCGCTTGGCCAACGCTACATCAAGCGTAGTGACAGCGCTTTGATCGTGGGTACGTAACGAAATCATAATTTTATTATAGCTGTTTTGCCAGTCCGGATGATGGCCTAATTTTTCGGCCACGTCAGCAACCTTTGACATAAAATCAAAAGCGGTTTTAAAGTCTTTAAAAACCAACTCAGTCTTGATGCATCCTACATCCCATTGCCAATCGGCAGCTTCTGTGCCAAGAGCCTCAACAATACTCGCTTCTGTGTAGTGTGTCATTACACCTCGCAGCTCATGTCTGCTCCGCAACATTGCGGCGATTTGATTTTTCCCTCGCAAGAAGGGCATTGAGAAATCTGCACCTCACTGCCATCATCAAGAGATAAATGACCGTTTTCTAAAGGCCTGTCGCATTTCGCACAAGATGCGTTAACCGACATACCACATTGATTACATGCATAAGTAGCCATAAGCGTTGTTTTTTTAAAGATACAATTTTATGACCACATCATCTAAGAAAAATATATGGTAAATTTGTACGCCTATGAAAAAGATTATTATTATCGGATCCGGATTTTCTTCCTTATCTGCTGCCTGCTATTTGGCAAAAAAAGGACACCAAGTACAAGTTCTGGAAAAAAACGACTC
Source organism: Flavobacteriaceae bacterium (assembly GCA_040261965.1). GTDB lineage: Bacteria > Bacteroidota > Bacteroidia > Flavobacteriales > Flavobacteriaceae > UBA7446. Next base: position 6,360 of record JBDQNA010000037.1, on the reverse strand, counting down.
GCTTGGCGGACGCGCACGTCAGTTTAAAAAAGACGGTTTCACCTTTGACATGGGCCCATCTTGGTATTGGATGCCCGATGTCTTTGATTCGTTCTTTAATGACTTCGGTAAACAAGTGTCGGACTACTATACCCTCGATCGTTTGGCTCCGGGTTACCAAGTAGTTTTTGGCAAAGACGATGTTTTTCCTGTGGAGGACAGCATCGCCAAAATTGCAGCCCGTTTTGATGAAATTGAAGCTGGCAGCGGTGCCAAGCTAACACGATTTTTAGAAAAAGCACGAAACAACTACGACATAGCCGTTAAGGATTTGGTATATCGCCCTGGTGTATCGCCCTTAGAGTTGGTTACCCCTCAAACCGTTAAAAAAGTAGGCTTGTTTTTTACAAACATCAGAAGTCAAGTAGAAAAGCAATTCAAGAACCAGAAACTACGTTCTTTGTTGCAATTCCCCGTTTTGTTTTTGGGCGCTAAACCCGAAAGCACCCCTGCCTTTTACAATTTTATGAATTATGCCGATTTTGGCCTGGGCACTTGGCATCCCAAAGGCGGTATGTACCAAATTGTGGACGCCATGGTAAGCTTGGGGAAATCGCTAGGGGTTACCTACCATACCGACCACGGTGTAGATGAAATTTTACTTAACAACGGCAAGGCCTGTGGCGTTCGCGCTAGCAATAAAACCATTGAAGCGGATATTGTCATCTCTGGAGCAGACTACCACCATACCGAAACCTTATTACCCAAAGAAAAGCGTGCATATAGCGAGGCCTATTGGGACAAAAAAACCTTTGCGCCCTCTTCCTTGCTGTTTTATATAGGACTGGATAAAAAACTCGATGCTTTGGCGCATCATAACCTCTTTTTTGATGTAGATTTTGATGCCCATGCTGAGAGTATTTATGACACCCCTGAATGGCCAAACGACCCTTTGTTCTATGTCAACCTGCCATCACAGAGCGACCCTTTGATGGCCCCCGAAGGAAAAGAATCTTGCTTTATTTTGATTCCCATAGCTCCCAATTTGGAGGACACCCCCGAGCTGAGAGAAAAGTACTTTAGCATGGTGCTCAACCGCATGGAGCAATTAACAGATACCGATATCAAGCCACATATATTATTCAATGAATCGTTTTGTGTCAAGGAATTTAAAGAGGTATACAACTCTTACAAAGGAAATGCCTATGGAATGGCCAACACCTTATTGCAAACCGCATTTTTACGACCTAAAATGAAGAGTAAAACAGTTGAAGGCTTGTATTTCACAGGGCAACTTACCGTTCCTGGACCGGGCGTTCCCCCTGCCTTGATATCAGGAAAAATTGTAGCGAATTTTATAAATTAAGCATGCATACAGTCTTGCACACTTCAGATTCCCGAGGCAGTGCCGACCACGGCTGGCTTCAGGCCAAGCACAGTTTTAGTTTTGCTGGCTGGTTTAATCCCGAGCGCATACAGTTTGGTGCACTCCGTGTGCTTAACGACGATACCATTCAAGGCGGTATGGGTTTTGGTACCCATCCCCACGACAATATGGAAATCATCACCATTCCCCTGCGGGGCGATTTGGAGCACAAAGACAGCATGGGCAATGCCGAAGTGATTCGCCAAGGAGAGATACAAGTCATGAGTGCTGGCACAGGAGTGTATCACTCCGAATACAACAAAAATGCAGACAAGGAAATTAGCTTGCTACAACTTTGGATTTTTCCAAACAAACGCGACGTAGCACCACGCTACGATCAAATTCCTATAGAAAGTCTGCATAAAAAAAACGAACCTTTTCAGATCTTATCACCGTATCCCGAGGATCAAGGCGTTTGGATACATCAAAATGCCTGGTTTCATATGCTTGATTTGGAGGCAGAAAATGCAACGTATTATGAACTAAAATCGGAAGGCAACGGCGTTTATGTCTTTGTCATTGAGGGTGAGGTTGAAATAGGAGAGCAGATACTTGGAACACGTGATGCGCTAGGAATTACAGAAACCGCTACCTTTGAAATTACCGCTCACCAAGACGCCCAAATATTGATTATTGAAGTGCCCATGGTAGTGGACTAAAACGCACCAAATGAAAAAGCAAAACTTTAGGGTTCTTGGCATGACTTGCTCAGGCTGTGAAGCAGCTGTTGTTACGGCTGCGCTTCAAATTGAAGGGATGTCCAAGGCAGTAGCCAATCACCAAGAAGACCTACTAACAATATGGACCCAAACACCCGTTTCAGCAACAGCACTTAAAGCCAAGTTGCCAAAAAAATATACACTTACAACGGCTACAGCACAAGAGCCTTCAAAGCTTAAACAGCTTTTCCCTCTTTTTCTGATTTTTGGATTTATTATTGACGCAACCGTTTTGATTCACTGGTCTGAATGGAACACAACTGCCATGATGCATGATTTTATGGGCATATTCTTTATGGTATTTTCATTTTTCAAGTTGCTGGATTTAAAAGGATTTCAAGCCAGTTTTAAAATGTATGACCCCATGGCTGTTGTATGGCCTGCTTATGGCTTGATTTATCCCTTTTTGGAACTTGCTTTGGGAGTTTGCTATATCCGGGATTTTGTTCCCGATGGAGTTTTGTGGATAACCATTATTGTTTTGGGCATCACCACTGTGGGTGTTGTTAAAACGCTGCTAAAAAAACGCAGCATTCAATGTGCTTGCTTGGGGAGTGTGCTTAAGCTTCCCATGACCGAAGCCACCTTTATCGAAAATGCCATCATGATTGTTATGGCTGCTAGCTTGCTACTATAATTGCCTAAAGAATATTTCCAAGGCTTCATTAAAAGCAGCTAGATGCGTTGCTTCAGTAATTCCCTTTTCCTCATCAAAGGTTTCCTTATATGAGGGCAGTGCAAAGCATGGAATATTTGGCATATCTCTAGAGAGGCGCAAATGCGCAAGCTCTAAAACAGTTTTAGCACCGCGCACACCTGTTGAAGTGGATAGTAAAAATAGGGGCTTCCCACACCAAATGGGTTTTTCGAGTCTTGAAATCCAGTCAAAAATATTTTTAAAAGCAGTGGTATAGGCCCCATTGTGCTCCGCAAACGAAATGATGATGCCATCGCTTGCTTGCAGTGCAGCCTTAAAAGCGTGCGCCTGCTTGGGGATTCCCTCTTTCTCACGATCGGTGCTGTAGAGTGGCATTTCATAATCGTTTAAGTCCAACAAATTAATGTGTGCATTGGGAACTTGCTTGGCAGCAAAGTGTGCCAACTTACGGTTGATGGAGTTTTTGCTTGAGCTTGCGCCAAAGGCAACAATATTAGGCATAGCTTATTTTTTTACGAAGATAGACATTGCGTCTTACATGAATCAGACAAGGACTATTGAATCGAAACTTTGGCTAAAAAAGCAGGGAATTTTCGTGTTTTCTCTGATGTAATCCAAAACGTTTTGGAATCTATAATACTAATGGCTTCAACTTGGGCACCCTTAAAGCCAAGGTCGTATTGATTGATCTTTGCCGAGTCAACTGAAGACAAACTGAAGTTATCAATTACATATACGTACTGATTCTTGTCTCTGTGGTAGCCGGTAAGTGCCAGGGTTTTATACTCCTGATGATAATCAGCTCCCGTTATGAGCGATCCAACGGGTAAAGACCCTATTTTTAATGCCGCTTCTGAGGTTGGTGAAATCACATAAATTTCGGTAGTAAGCGTACGCCTGTTCTTGGTAAACACCACCATTTTATTGGCTATAAACACCAGGCCTTCGGCATCAAAAGGAGTGGATTGTTGAAAGTCAAAATAATCTTGTTCGGGATAGTGAAAAGGGATGGAGTCTAGCATTAGGGCTTTGCCTTTTGAAAGCTCCATTTCAAGAAGATTTAGGTTTTTTCTCGTGCCAAAGTTGTTTCCCATATCTGCAACAATCAGCTTTCCGTTTGCAACTGCCAAGTCTTCCCAGTCAACATTGGTATTGGTAGTAGTCCTTTTGTCTAGGAGTTTCCCTTTGGTGCTTATGGCGTATAAGGCCGCCTCATTTCCAGAATCGTTCAGTGTCCAAAGGGTATCATTGTGCATGACTAGCCCAGAAGTTTCTTCCAGTATATCGGGGAGGTCGTACTTTTCAAGTATCGTTTGAGCAGTTGAAAAGGTGCAAATAAGCAACAACGACAGAGCTTTAAAGCGCAAAAGTTTCATCAGATTATTTTTAACAAATATAAAACTCTAAATACACCCCAGCATTGATTTTTACATCCCTAGTATAATTTGTGTCATTAACCTTATATTTAACCCATGGGGCAACAGGTTGTATTAAGCTTTTTTTCTTACCGGAAAAATAAATTTTGGGCATTTACCCAAATGCAACGCGCCATTCCTAAATTACAGCAGCAATCGGGCTTGCAGTTTTTCAGAACCCTAGGTACAGGCGCAGGCTTGGGTTTTAGTCTGTGGCCTGACTTTTCGAACTATGCATTACTAACCGTTTGGGAATCTGAAGTAGCTGCTACAGCCTTTTTAAAGACCAGCCCCTTAATGGAAAGCTATCTTTCCAAATCAGTATCCCAAAAGCATTTTCAGCTACACCCTTTGCAAAGCCATGGCCTCTGGGGTAAAACGAATCCGTTTGAGCCATCACAAAGGCCATTAGCGCCTGATGAAAAAATAGGTATTATTACAAGAGCTACGCTACGCCCGAGCCGACTGCTGGAATTTTGGCGTGCCGTTCCTGCAGCTTCCCACGCCATTCAGCAAGCCAAAGGTGTATTATGGTATAAAGGTATTGGTGAGTGGCCCTTGGTTCAACAGGCAACATTTAGTCTTTGGAATAGCCTGGAGGAAGTAAAAGACTTTGCTTACAAAAGCACCCATCATGCTGCGATTGTCAAAAAAACACGCAAGCGAAATTGGTATAAAGAAGATTTATTTGCGCGCTTTGCTGTGCGTCCACTACATTTGAAAGATGACTAAAGCAATTGTTATTGGTGCTGGTATTGGCGGATTGGCAACAGCCATCCGTTTGGCTAAAAAAGGATATGCCGTTGAGGTCTTTGAAGCAAATGACTATGTGGGGGGTAAGCTATCCACCTTTACCCTTGGCGATTACCGCTTTGATGCGGGGCCGTCGTTGTTTACCATGCCCCAGTTTGTTGATGATTTATTTACGCTTTGCGGTGAAAACCCGACAGATTTTTTCCAATACAACAGAAAAGAAGTTGCCTGCCATTATTTTTGGAAAGATGGCAAACGCCTCACAGCCTATGGCGATACGGAACGCTTTGTAAAAGAAGTGGAAGCTGAGCTTGCTGTTCCGGCCGCTACCCTTAAGCGCTATTTGACTAGAGCAAAAAAGAAATTTGACCGCACACGAACCTTGTTTTTGGAAAGCTCACTACACAAATGGCAAACCTACTTGCGCAAGGAAACCCTCATAGGGATTGCCAATTACTTTTCATTTGAAATAGACACTTCCTTAAATGATGTAAATACACGCCAGCTCAAAGAACCCCATTTGGTGCAATTCTACAATCGCTTTGCTACCTACAACGGATCAAATCCGTATAAAACGCCCGGGATGATGACACTGGTGCAGCATCTAGAACAGCACTATGGCACCTATATTCCCAAAAAAGGTATGGGTGAGATCAGTGCTTCGTTATATGCACTTGCCAAACGCATGGGGGTTGGCTTTCACTTAAGCAGCCCTGTGACTGAAATCTTGGTTGAAAATAAAAAAGCGGTTGGCGTATGCGTCAAAGAGACAAAACACCTTGCGGATTTGGTGGTATCTAATATGGACGTAGTACCTACATACAGGAAGCTACTTCCAAATCAAACACACCCTGAAAAAGTTCTTTCACAAGAGCGCTCAAGTTCTGCAGTTATTTTCTATTGGGGTGTGGGGAAGTCTTTTTCACAACTCGACCTTCACAACATCTTTTTTTCAGATGACTATGCCGCAGAGTTTGCAGCCATATTTAACACCAAAACGCTTTATCACGACCCCACGATATATGTTAACATCACGAGCAAAGACGTCCCTGCAGATGCCCCTGAGGGCAAAGAAAACTGGTTTGTAATGATAAATGCACCCCATGACACAGGGCAAGACTGGAAGGCTATAGCCGAACAGTTGCGAGAATGGGTTATTGCTAAACTAAACCGAAACTTGGAGACCGACATTGCCCCTCTAATTGAAGAAGAATGGGTAATGACTCCTGATATTATTGCACAACGTACCCAATCCTATTTGGGTGCCTTGTACGGAGCTTCTTCAAATGATAAAATGGCTGCTTTCTTAAGACATCCAAATTTCTCTCGTGAAATTTCAAACATGTATTTTTGTGGGGGGAGTGTACATCCAGGAGGAGGGATTCCCTTATGTTTGTTGTCAGCAAAAAT
>JBDQNA010000114.1:0-3753 GCA_040261965.1 Flavobacteriaceae bacterium | reverse complement strand
GTTATAAACTGGGGTTTTGCTTGGCTTAGTTCTGTGTCTAGACGAGCGATGCGCCGGTCACCGTGCTGGCATAAGAGCAACTGGTTTTCCTTATCTAACAACAAGCCGTTCGAACCTTTGTTGGAGTTTTTGTTTCCTTCGCCAGTATGCCCTGCGTACTCGAGGTAAATGCTAAGGCTGTCATGTGCACTCCATTTGTATATTTTATTGGTCGGTACATCGGAAAAAAGTACAGCTTGTAGCTCTGGCACCCACAGAGGGCCCTCACTCCATTTGAATCCAGAAGCCAGAATTTCAAAAGAAGCATTTGGATCTATAAGAGACCGTGCTGCTTTGTTGTGTATGCTAACGTTAAACTGCTCATTAATGCTATTGAAATTCTTATTTTCTTGAGTCTTAGGTTTATTGGTGCACGAAATAAGCAGTAGCATCGTGGCAACAACATAAATTATTTGTTTGTACATATGTTTTCAATTGGGACATTAAATATACAAAACCTAGCCCAAGCGTTTGGCTACCAAGTCCAACGCATGGTTTCGCATACTTTCAACCGTAAACTGCGTTGCATCGAGCAGAATGGCATCAGCTGCCTGCACAAGAGGAGAATCGGCGCGAGTACTATCAAGATGATCACGTTCAACAAGGTTGTTTCGGACCTCATCTAAAGAACTGGAAGTATTTTGGGTATTGAGTTCATCAAAGCGGCGATGTGCCCTAATATTGACATCTGCGACTAAAAAAAGTTTTAAGTCTGCTTTGGGAAACACTACAGTACCTATATCACGTCCATCCATAACAACAGACTGATTCGTACCCATAATACGTTGTTGTGCAACCAAAAAGGAGCGTATTTCTGGTATGGTTGCTACCAAACTTACCGCTTCAGAAACCTGCATACTGCGTATTTCAGTGCTTACATCAACTCCATTTAACCAAAAAGTATTGCCTTCAAAGCGCAAATTAATATCATCCAATTGCGACAAGAGGGCTTTGGTGTTCAGTTTATTATTTACGAGAAGGTCATTTTGCTGGGCATAGAGGGTAATACCTCGGTACATGCCACCTGAATCTACATGTGCAAAACCCAATGCCTTAGCAAGTCCCTTGGCTAGGGTACTTTTTCCTGTTGAAGATGCGCCGTCTATGGCAATTACAAAGGGTTTTTTCATCGTCTTGGCTCTAGGGTTAATCCCAAAAACGTACGGTTTCCAGCTACATTATAGCGTGCATGACTGATTTGGAACCGCAAACGTCGCAGTTGCATACCTATGCCAAACGATAGACCTGAAAAATTACGTAGCTCTAAAATACGTAATTCTGCTGCACGCTGTGCATGATACCCCAAACGAATAGAAAACAATGAAGCGGGAAACACTTCAATGCCGAATGACGCATGCCGCAAGAGTTTCTTAGTTAAACCCGCAGGTTTTTGGTTTGGACCGCCTCCTAGGGTTTGACTTGCATCCTCAGGATTATCAAAATACAAGGGATATTTATTTAGGTGATGAAATGTTAGATGCCAGCGCAAGGGCAGGTGCTTAAGTGCACTAGAAAAACCCAAGCTAAGATTTGTGGGTAAGGGTTCAAATACATCTTCATAGGCCGTCAATTGACTTCCCATATGCTGATAGACCAATGCAATTCGCCAAGGCTTGGTAACAGGGCTGTAATACAATCCTATATCGCCCGAAAGGGCAGTTGAGGTATATGCCTCTAAGTTAGAAAGTGTATAGCGCAAACGAGCTCCGAGATGTATATTTTGACGAATGAAATAGTGAGAACTTGCAATACCAAGCGCTACCTCACTACCCGTAAAACTCCCTGTTGGATTACCCAAAGGGTCGGCTCCATCAAAAGTGCCATAATTGATATAATTGACATCAAAGACCAACGCTTTTTGCCTGTTGAGAGCATAGGCGTAAGCAGCAGTTCCGCGATTGATACCATCAAAATAAGGTTCATAAGTGACCATAACCTGACCTCCATGCCCCCCTCGAATCATCGCTGGATTTGCAAGGGTGGTACTGATATCCATATCTTGAAGGGTTATGGGATCACCCAGTGCGAGTTGTCGTGGTGAATTGGAAAGTTCTAGAAAGCGAAATGTAGCGTCACCCCCAATTTGTGCGCTCAAAAAAGCTGTGCAGCCCAACAAACAAGAAACAGCAAATTGCTTCATCCCTACAAAAAACGCAAATTATTGCTTTTTCGTACCCGATGCACGTTGTTTAGTGATGGCTATGGCAAGTACTTCATCGATAGATGTTACAAAATGAAACTGTAAGCCTTTAAGGTAACGCGCAGGAATCTCATTGATATCCGCTTGATTTTTCTCGCTTAAAATAATTTCCTTTATGTTGGCACGCTTGGCTGCAAGTATCTTTTCCTTGATACCGCCAACTGGCAATACCTTACCCCGCAAGGTAATTTCACCCGTCATGGCAATACGGTTTTTGACCTTGCGTTTGAGTATACTCGAAACCAAAGAAGTAATCATGGTAATCCCTGCACTGGGACCGTCTTTGGGCGTTGCTCCTTCGGGCACGTGGATGTGAAAATTATACTTAGAAAAGAAGTCTTCTTCTATATCTAGCTCAGCTGCATGGGCCTTAATATATTGTAGGGCTATGGTAGCAGATTCTTTCATAACCTTCCCCAAGTTTCCGGTAATAGACAACACGCCATTGCCTTTACTTATTGAAGATTCAATGAATAGAATATCACCCCCTACTCTTGTCCAGGCAAGACCCGTGACTACTCCTGCTACATTGTTATTTTCATAGGTGTCGCGCAACATCTTCGCAGGCCCCAATATGGCCTCTAGCTCTTCACGCAGTAGTTTGGATGCTCTTGGTGTCTCTTTGGCCTGTAACATGGCATAGTGGCGTACTACTTTGGCAATTTGTTTTTCTAGGCCTCTGACTCCCGACTCGCGAGTGTATCCAGCCACGATATGTTGCATAGTAGCTTTGGGAAGTTTGACCGCAGACTTGTCAAGACCATGTTCCTTAAGTTGTTTTGGCAATAAATAGCGCAGTCCTATTTGCACTTTTTCCTCTATTGTATAGCCCGTTACTTCGATAATTTCCATACGATCTCGTAATGCGGGTTGTATGGACGAAAGTCCGTTTGCTGTAGCAATAAACATCACCTTAGAAAGGTCATAGCCTGTTTCCAAATAGTTGTCATAAAAATTCGTGTTTTGCTCTGGATCTAACACCTCCAGCATGGCAGATGATGGATCGCCCTGTGCACTTTCTGCAAGCTTATCAAGCTCATCAAGAACAAAAACAGGATTTGATGTAGTGGCCTTTTTTATGTTTTGCACTACCCTGCCTGGCATGGCACCAATATACGTTTTGCGGTGTCCGCGTATTTCAGCTTCATCGCGCATTCCCCCCAAGGACATACGCACGTATTTTCTGCCTAGGGCTTCAGCTACTGATTTACCCAATGAAGTCTTCCCTACACCAGGAGGACCTACCAAACAAATGATAGGAGATTTCATGTCGTTACGTAATTTAAGTACGGCAAGGTGTTCAATTATACGTTGTTTGACTTTATCCAAACCAAAGTGATCTCGATCTAAAATTTTCTGGGCCCTTTTCAAATCAAACGAATCCTCAGAGTAGGTGTTCCAAGGTAGGTCTAAATACAAGTCTAAATAGTTGCGCTGTACTGAATATTCAGCTACTTGAGGGTTCATGCGTTCAAGCTTCGCAAGTTCTTTCTTGAAATGCGCAGCTACTTTAT
>JBDQNA010000155.1:0-2697 GCA_040261965.1 Flavobacteriaceae bacterium | reverse complement strand
GATTATTTCAGATCCTTCTGGAAGTTGATCAATGATATCCTTGCCAATTCCATAGCTCCCGCCAATTAGTAAATATGTTTTGCTCATGATGTTGTATTAAAAATTTCGTTGAGTGCTTTTTCTCTGTAGTCAAATATTTGCTTCACCTTAAAGCGCACAAAAAGCATATGTGCAAACCAACCTAGAGGACCCAAGGGAAGTTTATAATCTACAATATCTTCCATCATAACCCCAGTAGCCGTTTTATGAATAAAATGCTTGTGATGCCAAAAGGAATATGGTCCAAATCGCTGTTCATCTACAAAATAAGCCCCTTCTGCTACGTGCGTGATTTCAGTGACCCAGCGAAAGGGGATGCCTAAAATCGGTGTTAGTCTATATTGAATGATCTGCCCAGGGAACATGCTGCGATCTGCACCCGAAATGATGTCAAATCCCATATAGTCTGGCGTAATGCGTTTTAAGTTCTTGGGATCGGAAAGAAATTCCCAAGCTTTTTCCATTGTGATGGGCAGTTCTTGTTTTGAAGTATATCGGTACATATTGCAGGTTTTATGCAAATATACCTATTTTGTTTAACGACTTTAAAATAACATTAAACAAAATTATCAACCAAACTTTTTCTTGAGGGCTTTTTCCGTTTGAATTATAGAGATAAAAGGGTAAAGCGTAGTCAAAATGATAGCAATCCATATTCCTGCTTTGCCAGTTTCCAAAAGTATAAAAAGGGCACATGTTAACAAGCAATAATAGCCAGATTGGATAATATACTTAGATGATTCTTTTTGTGCATAGTCCCAATGGGCTTGACTTTTTTTTGAACGTGAAGTTCGGTAGCCATAAAAATCATTGATTTTTTTTGGGGGATAGCGCAATACAAGTTGTCCTGTAATAATGTATATCAACCCGCAAAGAACACAAACAAGTACAGGGGGATTAATTTCCATCATCTAAGGGCATAAAGTAGTTAAAAAGGACTACGGCAAGTGCCATTCCCGCAAAAGGGGCAGTAAGGTATAGCCACAGAGGATCCCAGTGGTTTCCAACAAGGGCAGGTCCAAATGAACGGGCAGGGTTCATGGATGCATTGGTGAGCGGACCTGCAAACATGGCCTCGAGTAAAATTACACTGCCGACTGCCAAACCTGCTACAGGTCCTATTTCTTTGCTACCCGTACTTATGTGAAGTATGACAATCATTAGGAAAAAGGACAACAGAAACTCAAGCCAAAAGGCACTTTCGTAAGGAATGCTTGGTATGGTAGCTCCTAGAATTTTACTTTTTGGGATAATTGTTTTTACGGCTAGGCTAGCTGCTACGGCTGCTGCAGTTTGGGTAATTAGGTATGCTGGTACTTTTTTCCAAGGGAAACGTTTGGCTAGCGCAAAAGCTGTAGTTACTGCAGGGTTAAAATGTGCACCGGATTGCGACCCGAAAGCATAAATCATTACCATTACAATGAGTCCCCAAGTAATGGCAACCCCTTCGTGGGCAAGCCCACCTGTTGTTTCGTTTACGGCCATAGCAGCCGTTCCGCAAAAGACCATTGCAAAGGTTCCAATAAATTCAGCGTAAAGTGCAGTGTAGCGTTTCATGCTGCTAAAGTAAGCATGATAAGGTTAGCTAAATGTTATTTAAATACGTTTCCTCGTACTTAATAGGTACAAGGTGTAGGTCAAGACAACTAAAATGATTTCCCAAAAGAAAATATAGTAGGGCCATACACCGACAATCAGGGGGTTGTTTACATCAGGCGTGTTGGCTAAATACATATAGTTAGAATCGATGATAAAATTCAAGGGCATTACAAATGCCAGTAATATATTAATGTAAATCGAAAATTTAAGCCATGAATATTTTGTCAGTTTATACCCTAAATTTTTGAACATGAATATAGGCAACAGCATTATACCTCCGTGTGAAACGTAGTACTCAAGATATTCGTAGCTAGTGCCGTCAAAATTATTTATTTGGGGAGTGAGAAAAGCTTGAATCGCTCCAATAATACCTGCGTAAAACAAAAACTCAAAAAGCCACTTTTTTTTAGGGATAAAGAGAATAAAACAAGCGATGAGGTTTGAAACACTACAAAGGTGTAAGGGGAGGTTATCACTAATATTCCAATACCCATTGATGATGTTGCGAGCGTGACCTGTAATTGTAGTACTGATTAAAAGCAGCGCAATCAGCATTCCCATGCGAAGTTGGCCCTTAGGAGACATGCGTTTACCAACAAAAAGATAAGCAACCATAATAAGCAGTGTCCACAAAGAGTTTCTTGTCCACTCATCAGATAGAAACTCAATGATATAAGCTTTTGGTTCGGTCATAAAGGTTGTTTCAAAAACATAAATATAATCATATTGAAATAAAATGATTTTATGCTTTGATTGAAGGTAAATAGGGGAGTAGTAATTGATATGTTTTTGCGGTAGGCAAGCCAACAACATTCGTATAAGAACCCGCTATTTTGGATACGCCAATCAATCCAATCCAGTCTTGAATACCATAACCCCCTGCCTTGTCAAAGGGTTTGTGAGTTTTGGCGTAATGGGTGATATCTACTTTTGACAATACTGCCATGCTCACCTGGGTTGTTTCTTGAATGCACGTCTGTGTTTTGTTAGTGCTCAAACAAACAGAAGTGATAACTTCGTGTGTTTTGCCAGATAATTTTGAAAGCATCTCAATAGCAT
>JBDQNA010000153.1:0-2814 GCA_040261965.1 Flavobacteriaceae bacterium | reverse complement strand
CTTTATACATTTGCGCCATGCTTAAGGAACCCTCTACCGCTAAAAAAGTAGCCGAATACCTATTACAAATAAAAGCAATAAAGCTTGAACCCAAAAATCCATTTACTTGGGCCAGTGGTTGGCAGTCGCCGATCTATTGCGATAATCGGATAACCCTTTCATATCCAGATATAAGAAGATTTTTAAGCCAGGCTATGGCAAACGAAATCAAAACAAAATACCCACAAACGAAAGCCATCGCAGGAGTGGCAACAGGTGCCATTGGCATTGGCATGTTGGTAGCAGAGGCCCTTGATTTGCCCTTTATGTACGTGCGTCCTCAACCCAAAAAGCACGGAAGGCAAAATCAAATTGAAGGGCAATACGATATTGATGCGCCAACTGTAGTGGTCGAAGATTTAATAAGCACGGGCAAGAGCAGCCTTCAAGCAGTTGATGCGCTTCGTATGGCCAATATTAATGTCCTGGGTATGTTAGCGCTATTTAGCTATGAATTTGATGTTGCGAAAGCAAACATGAAAGAAGCAGCGGTTGAACTGACCACCCTTTCTGGCTACAACACATTGATAGAAACCGCAGTTACCGCTGGATACATTGAGTCCGCGCAAGAAGAAATTTTAAAAGAGTGGCGTAAGGCACCTGCACTTTGGTCACCTAAATAAATGGTAAAATGAAACTAGAAAGCAGCATTGCTACTGTAGCAAAACCCATTGAAGAAGTTTTTGAAAAACTTACGCAAGCAAGCACCTATGAGCTGCTTATGCCCCAAGAAGCGAGTTTCCAAATAAAAGACGAGAAGCACTTTAGTTTTAAGTTGGGTGGCATGCCTGTAATTCCACTCAAACTAGCACGCCAAACAGCTAACACGCAGATTGTCATGGCTGCAGATGGAGGGAGCGTTGATTTTGAGTTACACGCAATCCTTGAGGAGTTTAATGGAGAAACAAAAATACAATTGGTATTTGAAGGCAATATCAGCCCGATGATGCAGATGATGGTAAAAAAACCGCTCACGCAATTTCTAGAGGCCCTTATTGCTAATGCTGGAAAGCTGTAAATACTAGCGTTTTTTCTTCATAAAGCTTTCGATCACCATTAACATGGGTGACGATCAGTTTTCCATCTGTTGATACCCCAGAAATTTTCCCTTGAAAGGAAGTGCCCTCTTTTGTTTTAAAAGCACATAATTCATTCATTTTATACAATACATCTAGATAACGCCCATGGTCAACTTGCTCCAAACCAACCGCAGTGACAATATTTTTTGCAAGTGATTCAAATAACGGCTCTATTTCAAGGTCTTGCTTTATGATTGCCTTGATGGAGGTGGCAAAGGGCAACGAGGTATCAAACTTTTTTTGATTTACATTGATTCCGCAGCCGACAACCACGCCTGTCATTTGCGTACCACGAAAGATGGGTTCAATCAAAACACCTCCTATTTTTTTATTGGCTGACAAAATGTCGTTAGGCCATTTGATGCGGAGTTCAGGTATTTTTAGGTGTTCAAGGGTGTCCATAATGGCTAGGCACACCTGCTTGTTTAAGTTAAATATATTGTTTTGATGGTGGGCTGAATTCCCGACATAAACAGATCCCGTCAGGTTCAAATTAGCTTTGGAAAGCCATTTTGTTCCCATTCTACCTCGTCCTTCGGTTTGGTTTTCAGCCAAAACGGCTATACTTTCATGGGCTTTACTTTCCTGTACCCACTGCTTTAAAAAACTGTTGGTTGAGGGGGTGGCACTAAGTTTGATTATTAGCATATACAAAAGTATAGGTTTTGTGAAGTAATTTTGCAAATAACAATTACTTTTACACAGACAAGTATTGCATGACAAAGAAAAAAAATACAGATACCCTTCTAACTCATATAATTGAAGGTATCGAAGAGGTTAAAGGAGAAGATATCAACGTTCTAGATTTACGTGAAATAGAAAACAACGTATGCAAGTACTTTGTTGTATGTTCAGGAAACTCAAACACGCAGGTACGTGCCATTTCTGGTGCTGTTCAAAAATTGGTGAGCAAGGCCATTCATGAAAAACCTTGGCACGTTGAAGGGCTTGAAACAAGTGAATGGATACTGATGGACTTTGTAGACATCGTTGTGCATATTTTTCAAAAACAAACCCGTTCTCACTACGACATCGAATCGCTTTGGGGTGATGCCAAGCAAACGCTAATAGATTCTAAATACTAAAACATGGCTAAAAAAGAAAAAAAACCACCAAAAAAACCAGCCATAAGTTCTTATTGGCTTTATGCGAGTATCATACTTTTCTTTATTGGTATGTCCCTTTTTGGTGGTAACGATAGCATGTCTAGCGATCAAAAGATTAACATCTCCACTTTTGAAAACTACCTTAACGATGGTGAAGTACGCAAGGTTGTTGTCGTCAATAAAAAAACTGCACAAGTCACCTTAACGGAAACGGCGCTTTCTGAAACCAAACACAGCAAGGCCAATAAAACTGACCTGTTGGGACGCAAAAACAGTAATGGTCCACACTATCAATTTGAAGTGGGGAACCTTGAACTTTTTCAAAAGAAATTAGAAGCTGCAGAAGAAAAGGGCGTTTCTTTTAGCTATGAGTTTGAAACAGTAGAAAGTCGTTGGTTAGATGTATTACTTGGCTTTTTACCGCTTATTTTGATCATTGGGGTATGGTTGTTTATCATGCGACGTATGTCAGGTGGCGGTGCAGGAGGAGGTGGTGCACAAATATTTAATATTGGAAAATCAAAAGCAAAGCTTTTTGATGAAAAAACCGATGTTAAAATTACATTCAAAGATGTTGCAGGATTAGAAGG
>JBDQNA010000108.1:0-4058 GCA_040261965.1 Flavobacteriaceae bacterium | reverse complement strand
GTGCATAAACATCTGCCCTTTATCGTCGCAGGCACCACGAGCAAATATGGCTCCTTCGGGGTGAAGCGCTGTTTTTTTAATCACAGGATCAAAGGGATCGTTATCCCACAAGTCTAGGGGATCTGGAGGTTGTACGTCGTAGTGGCCGTAAACCAGCACGGTGGGTAGGGAAGCATCGATTATTTTTTCAGCATAAACAATAGGAAATCCTTTGGTAAGACATAACTCGGTATAGGTACAGCCCGCTTGCTTGAGGGCCCCTTGCACAGCCGTGGCCGCTTTTTGCATCTCTGGAATGTAGGTTGAATCCGCGCTAATGGAAGGAATACGGATAAGTGAAAACAACTCTTCCAAGAAGCGATTTTGGTGTTCTTTTATGTAGCCTAAAAAATTTGACATAGGGATTTGAATAAGCATCTAAGGTATAAAATACTTATATGATAAGAAAGTGGTTTTGAATTAGGGAAACATCCTTATATTTGCCGTCCTAATGCGGGTGTGGTGAAATTGGTAGACACGCTAGATTTAGGATCTAGTGCTTCACGGCGTGGGGGTTCGAGTCCCTTCACCCGCACGAAAAACCTCAACAACTGTTGGGGTTTTTTTATTCTGTCAATTTTTTTACAAATCTGGATTATTAAAAATGCGCAGCATAATACGATACCCGTGCATCTTTATCCATTCCTGCAGTAGCGTCCATAAATGTATTGCGTTCAGCTCTAGTTTTAAAGATCCAAATACAAAAACTGTCCTTACTGTGATAAATGGCTTTGAGTTCATCATCAATAGCGCAAAGTTCTTCAGGGATTTGAGCAGGAATACATATCATAGGTGTTGATTTAAGAGGCTTATTGTCTTTTCTGTTGCTCCTTGGTTTTGCGCTACAAATGCAGCGTTTACTTGTCCTTTTTCATTTCGCAACTTATCGTTTTGCATAAGTTCCAGTACCTGACTGGTACAGTCATCTGCGGATGTGATAGATACGGCACCTCCCAAATTGATGAGTGCCTTTGCTTCTGGAAACTTTTGATAGTTTTTCCCAATCACCACAGCAATGCCTTCCGCTGCAGGCTCCAAAATATTATGCAATCCCGAACTGCCCATACCGCCGCCAACGTAAGCAATACTGCCATAGGCATAACAGCGATTAAGCATACCCACGGTATCTAGTACAAGTACAGGACAACTTGTGAATGCTGATGTCTTAGATTGGGAATACCGCACACTACCTTTGGGCAGTGTTGTCATAAGCTGCTGAAGTTTATCTTCGTGCATTTCGTGTGGCGCAATAAGCCAACACCAGTCGCTTGGGGTCTGCGCAATAGCCTCTAGAAGTACCGCTTCGTCTTCGGGCCATGTACTTCCAGCAAGAATGCATTTTCGATTTCCTACAAACGATTCCATAAAAGGCAATGGCGCTTTACTAGCCCCCACGCGGTCGTAACGGGTGTCGCCTGAAATACACACTTGTTGTATCCCAATTCTTTGCAGTAGTTTGAGCGAAGCTTCGTTTTGCACAAACAAATGGGTGAATTCACGCAGTAGCTTGCGTTGGCTGTAGCCCCACGGCTTAAAAAAGCGTTGGTTTTGGCGAAACAAGCCCGCTATTAAAAACAGCGGCACGTTTTTACGCTGTAGTGCTCGAATTAGATTCGGCCAAAACTCATACTTCACTAGTAATGCCATGACTGGATTGACCTGTCCAACAAAACGAGTCACGTCTGCTTTGGTGTCCCAAGGGAGGTAGGTGACCAAGTCGGCAATGCCATGATTTTTTCGTACTTCATAGCCAGAAGGCGAAAAAAAAGTAACCAGGTAGAAGTATGTTGGGTATTTATATTTTAATGCGGTGAGCACAGGTAGCCCTTGCTCATATTCACCCAGTGAGGCACAGTGCATCCACACCACTTTTTCGTTTGGCGGAATGTTTTCGAGTTGTGTCCATAATGCTTTGCGCCCGAGTACAAAAGCCTTGGCTTTAGCAGACGTGGCAACAGCTGGCGTTATGGCTTTGGCTACAGATACAGCAAGTGAATATAAAAAAGGCATGGCTCAAAGATACTTATTTCGCCAACAGGCGTTAGTTTTTTGTAATTTTGTGCTACTAAAAAATTGCAATGCGAAAAATCCAAATGGTCGATTTGCAGACCCAGTACCAATTTATTAAGCCACAAGTTGATGCGGGCATGCAAGAAGTACTCTCTTCTGCTCAATTTATAAACGGCCCAACCGTCAGGAAATTCCAAGCCGATCTTGAAGCCTATCTAGGCGTAAAGCACGTAATTCCTTGTGCTAATGGAACCGATGCGCTACAGGTTGCTATGATGGGATTGGGGCTAAAGCCTGGCGATGAGGTAATCACGGCCGACTTTACGTTTGCTGCAACTGTGGAGGTAATTGCATTGTTGGGGCTTACCCCTGTTTTGGTAGATGTGCTCCCCGATACTTTTAATATTGACCCAGATGCCGTTGAAAAGGCGATTACCCCCAACACTAAAGCTATCGTTCCTGTACATCTTTTTGGGCAAGTAGCAGATATGGACCGCATCATGGATATAGCTCAAAAGCATGACTTATTTGTGATTGAAGATAACGCACAGGGCATAGGTGCTACGCATACCAATACCGCAGGCACCAAAGTAAAAACGGGTGGTATTGGCCATGTGGGTTCGACTTCTTTTTTTCCCTCAAAAAATTTAGGCTGTTATGGCGATGGCGGTGCTATTTTTACCAACGACGATGATTTTGCACATACCATTCGCGGGGTTGTCAATCATGGGATGTACAAGCGGTATCACCACGATGTGGTTGGCGTAAACTCTAGATTGGACAGTCTTCAGGCGGTAGTACTAAACGAAAAATTAAAGCTTTTGGATTTTTATAACGAGCGCCGCAAATGGGCTGCTATTCGTTATTCACAATTGCTACAAGACCACCCAGAAATTGGAACGCCCATAACTTCAGGGGATTGTGATTCACATGTCTATCATCAATATACCTTAAAAATAGTAGGAGCAGACCGAGATGCCTTGGCAAAACACCTCCAACAACACGATATCCCTTGCGGAGTGTATTATCCCATTCCGTTACACTTGCAAAAGGCCTATGCCGACAAGCGTTATAAAGAAGAAGATTTTGCAGTAACAAATCAGCTGATTAACCAGGTTGTTTCCCTGCCCATGCACAGTGAGCTAGACGAAGATCAAATACAGTTTATTTGTAAAACAATCCTTGCGTTTTTGGATTAATCCAACACCGCAGATTGTACTTCAGCTTCTCGGTCAATTTTTTTGACCAAACCTTGTAGTACTTTTCCAGGACCGTATTCTGTGAACAAACTAGCGCCATCGTTTCGCATTTGTTTGATGGTTTGTGTCCACTTAACAGGTCCCGTGAGTTGTGCCATGAGATTTTCTTTTATAAGGCCTGCATCTTGAGTAGGCGCAGCTGTTACATTTTGATAAATTGGACAACTTGGCGTATTGAAGTTGGTTTCCAAAATGGCTTTAGCCAATTCTTCTTGTGCGGGTTCCATGAGCGGCGAGTGAAAAGCACCACCTACAGGAAGTAGAAGTGCGCGCTTGGCACCTTTTTCTTTAAGTACTTCACAGGCGGCTTCTACTGCTGAAAAAGCACCAGAAATAACCAATTGCCCTGGACAATTGTAATTTGCAGCTACCACAACACCCTCCATTTTTTGACACACTTGCACTACCACATCGTCTGCCAGTGCCAATACGGCAGCCATGGTGCCTTTAGTGACATCACATGCTGCTTGCATGGCTTGTGCGCGTTTAGACACTAGTGAAAGCCCATCTTCAAACGACAAGGCCCCACAAGCCGTAAGGGCAGAAAACTCACCCAAAGACTGGCCTGCTGCCATATCTGGAGTTACTTTTTTTGCCAGTTCATAGCTGATTACGGAATGTAGAAAAATAGCAGGCTGGGTTACTTTGGTTTCTTTAAGTGCTTGAGCATCTCCATCAAACATGATGTCTGTAATTGAAAAGCCCAACTGGCTATTTGCACTGTTAAATCTTTCTTGTGCTAGTGGATAT
>JBDQNA010000147.1:0-2896 GCA_040261965.1 Flavobacteriaceae bacterium | reverse complement strand
TCACTGATTTCAGCACAACTCATTTGCTCCATAACTTGTGTTAGTTGCTGTTTAAGCATGCTGATCGTATGGTTTCCGCCTTTTTTTCCAAGTGCGGAGACACCGTACATAAAGGTACGCCCCATGAAGCTAAAGTCAGCACCACTAGCCATAACACGTGCGACATCTGCACCCCCGCGAATACCGCTATCCATCATGACCGTTAATTTGTTTTTGTAAAGTGGAACGATGGTTTTTAATGCGTCAATAGTAGCTTGACCCACGTCTACCTGTCTACCGCCATGGTTTGAAACAATAACCCCGTCCAGGCCGAGCTGATAAGCCTTTTCTACGTCGTGAACAGACTCGGCTCCTTTGAGCACAAGCTTGCCTTTCCACATATCCCGAATCTTTTTGATTTTTTCCTCATTCAAACGGCCAGAAAAAGTAGCATCCATAAATTTTGCCAACTGATTTAGATTTAAATTTTTGGGCATATAGGGTTTTAGTATCTCAAAGCTTGGTTGTCCATTAATCAGTGTTTGCAAAGCCCAATGCGGTCTTTTGGCTGCATTTATGATGTTGGTCATTGTCATTTTAGGAGGCATAGACAATCCATTTCGAATGTCTCTTGGGCGATAACCAAAAGAGGGTACGTCAGCAAGGATGACAAGCACAGGGCATTCGGCGGCCTCGGCTCGTTTTAAGATATCTTTGGTAACCCGTTCTTCTGCTGGGTGATAAAGCTGAAACCAGGCCTTGCCCTCTGTAATTTCAGCAATTTTTTCAATACTTGCCGTGGTAACGGTGCTTAACACAAAAGGAATGTTCTGATCAAATGCAGCCTTAGCTAAAATTTCTGGAGATTTGGGCCACATCAAGCCTTGCAAACCAACAGGAGAAATACCAAATGGTGCATCATACGTATGTCCAAAAAGTTCCGTTTTTAAACTGGGTGCTTTGTAGTCAACCAAATACTTGGGCTTGAGTTCAATGTCTCGAATCCGATCAGTATTCTTTTTAAGGTTTACGTCATCATTACAACCCCCATCCAAGTATTCAAAAGCAAACTTTGGTATTTTACATTTGGCACGTGATCTTAAATCAGCTACAGATGGATATTTATAATTTACCTCTTGTTTCATTTGCGTCTATTTAAATCATAAATTTTTTCCATCAAGACCCATTTGGTGCCTTCTGGTGTATTGGGTAGGGCTTGTTGAAACTCCCACATTAGGGTTTCCCATGCTTGTACTTTTGGGTTGTTCGCGTCCAATTTTGCTTTTTTTTCAAAGGAAAATGTATCGTCAACTTCAAGAATCATAAAAAGTCTGTTGCCTGTGTGATATATTTCTGCATTTTGAATTCCCGACGCTTTGATGCTTTGGTTGATTTCGGGCCATACCTGCTTGTGGTATTGTATATAGGCATCAATCTTCTCAGGTTCATCTTTAAGGTCCAAGGCCAAACAATATTTGTGCAGTTCAACAGTCATTATTCCTTATTTATAGCCCTATCCAAGTGCGTATAGCCTCCGTCCACATATACTAACTGACCTGTAGTGTGACTTGAGCGAGATGAAAGTAAAAAGGCAACTGTATTGGCAATTTCATCAGCAGTTGTCATGCGATGTTCTAAAGGGATTTTATCTGTTATAGACTTCCGTTTTTCTTCTGGACGATCAAACGTGTTTATCCATTTTTCATAGAGTGGCGTGAAGCATTCAGCAACAACAACACAGTTCACACGAATGGCATAGGGCAATAGCTCGACCGCCCATTCTCTAGTTAGGGCATTACGCCCGCCATTGGAAGCCGCATAGCCCGAAGTACCCCCTTGACCAGTATAAGCCGTTTTAGAACCAATATTAACGATAGCGCCCATATTTTTTTTAAGCGCTGGGAGCACCAATTGCGCCATCAAATAATAATGTGCTAGGTTGCGTTTGATGGATTCCATAAAATCGGTATAATTCCCATGTTCCAGTCCAATCCCATCATTTACCCCTGCATTATTTACAAGTCCATCTATACGACCATATTCACGCAAAACCTGCTTTACAGCAACTTCGCATTGTTCGGGGTTGGTAAGTTCTGCAAATGCATAACCCACGTTGAATCCTTTTTCATTGTAGGCAGCAATTGCTTCTTCTATGCTTGGCTTATTTCTACCAATAATAACAGGAATTGCCCCCTCATCAGCCAAAAGCGAAACAATAGCTGCACCGATTCCTTTTGACCCACCTGTAACGACAATCACCTTGTCTTGTAATCTTAAATCCATACTACAGATTATAAATTTTAATTGCATTTTCCCCCAAAACTTGTGCCTTAATTTGAATAGATTGCTTTTCAAGATAAGCATTAATTAGTGTAAACACCGTTTTGTAATCAGCAGCTAACAAACAAACGGGCCAATCAGAGCCAAAGAGTAAGCGATTTGAACCAAAAGAAGTAAAAACATGATCTAAAAACGGAGTAAAGGCTTCTTTTTCAAAAGCAAAATGATCCGTTTCGGTGACCATCCCTGAAAGTTTACAACTCACATTTTCGAATTTAGACAAGGCTGTTATCTGATCCTTCCATACGTTATTCATCGGAGCTGAAATACTTGGTTTGGCAATGTGGTCTAAAACAAATTGTTGCTTAGGAAACTTTTCAACCATTTGAACGGTTGCTGCAAGTTGATGCGGATAAACAAGTATATCAAACGTGAGGTTGAACTTTGCAAGTTTACCAATGCCTCTTTGCACATCATCGCGCAGTAGGTAATCTTCTTTTTCAGCTTGCACGATATGACGTACTCCTTTGAACAAAGGATTTGACGCATAGTGCATAAGCCGTTTTTCTAAATTTGTAGCTGTTAAGTCAACCCAACCCACAACCCCTTTGATAAATGGGTTTTCGGCGGCACAAGC
>JBDQNA010000126.1:0-3444 GCA_040261965.1 Flavobacteriaceae bacterium | reverse complement strand
GTAACTCGACTTGTTCAAAACGTGACTCCTGACTGTTTTGGGAAGATGCAAAGGCGTTGGATATCGCTTCTTGTTCAGCAGACAAGATGTTTATAGCAAAGGTCTTGCTGGACTGAAAAGCAGCGTTGGTTTCAGATGCGGTTTTTAAGCAAAACAATATCATAGCTGGTTCTAGTGAAACAGACGTAAAGGAATTTGCCGTGAAACCATAGGGTTTGCCGTTGTATGTAGTAGTGATTACTGTTATGCCTGTTGCAAACTGCCCGCAAATTACCCTAAAATCTTGTTGTTCCATGAATGCAAATAACGCAAATATTTTTTTGTAATTTTATAAAAACCTACTTGTATGCTTACCCAAATTTTCGGCAGCGCTGTCTTCGGTATTGATGCCCAACAAATCACTGTAGAAGTTCATATTCACCCTGGCGTTGGCTACCATTTGGTCGGCTTGCCCGACAACGCCGTTAAGGAAAGTAATCACCGTATAGCTGCTGCCGTCATGGAATGTGGCTTCAAACTTCCTGGCAAGCGGATAACGATTAATATGGCTCCTGCTGACTTACGTAAAGAAGGTGCGGCTTATGATGTGCCCATTGCACTTGGTATTCTCGTGGCCTCCGGCCAAGTAGTTCCCCAAGCATTAGATCAATGGGTTATTATGGGCGAGTTATCTTTAGATGGATCCCTTCGACCCGTTCGCGGTGCCTTGCCTATGGCATTGCAAGCCAAGTCCGATGGTTTTAAGGGTGTCTTGGTGCCTTCTGATAATGGACAGGAAGCAGCTATAGTCGATGGCTTAGAAGCGCATAGCTTTGCCCACCTAAATGACCTCGTTTCGTTTTTGCAATCCTATCACCAAAATAACCTCGTCAGTTATGATCTTTCGTCTCAATTGGGTTCTATACCCAAAAGCATCTTGGATTTTGAAGATGTTAAAGGACAGGAGTCGATTAAGCGCTGTATGGAAGTGGCTGCTGCAGGTGGGCATAACATACTGTTGATTGGCCCACCGGGAGCAGGAAAGACCATGCTGGCCAAGCGGTTGCCTAGCATACTACCGCCTATGAGTAGCGCAGAGGCTTTGGAGACAACAAAGATTCATTCAGTTGCAGGGCAAATGAAAGGCAGCGGTATTATTCATCAAAGGCCTTTTCGATCTCCGCACCACACCATTTCTGATGTGGCTTTGGTCGGAGGTGGCACCTATCCCCAACCTGGCGAAATATCTTTGGCGCACCATGGGGTGTTGTTTTTGGACGAGTTGCCCGAGTTTAAAAGGAGCGTTCTAGAAGTCATGCGACAGCCCCTGGAAGACAGAGAGGTTACTATTGCTCGAGCCAAGTTTACGCTTACCTATCCTGCTTCGTTTATGTTGCTAGCGAGTATGAATCCTACACCTTCTGGATACTTTCATGATGACAAGAGTAGCCCCGGGCATTCAGCTGCAGAAATGCAACGTTATCTAGGTAAAATATCAGGGCCCTTATTGGATCGTATTGATCTGCATGTAGAAGTGCAGCCCGTGCCATTCGAAAAGCTTGCTCAAACGCCATTGGCAGAGTCCAGAGCTGCTATACGTCAGCGGGTCATTGTTGCACGAAAACTGCAAACAGAGCGCTTTGTCGATTTGCCTCATGTTCATCACAATGCGGAGATGAATACCAAGCAAATTAGGAAATATTGCCAATTGTCAAAAGACTCATTAGCATTACTCAAGTCCGCCATGGACAGGTTGCGACTTTCAGCGCGTGCCTATGACCGTATTCTAAAGGTTACCAGAACCATTGCAGATTTGGAAGGCGCAGATGCCATTGCCGATGCACATATAGCCGAGGCTATACAGTACCGCAGTTTGGATCGAGAAGGCTGGCTGGGTTAGCTTAAGAAACGCAATATTTTTTGCAGCATAGGGAATGTATTTCCATAGGGCGCATAACGTTGGATGGGGTCAAACCAAGTAGGACGATCTACATAAGATTTCAGATGCGTGAAGGTGTCAAAGGAATATTTGCCGTGATAGTTGCCCACACCGCTGTTGCCTACTCCTCCAAACGGCAGCCGTTGGTTAGTGAAATAAACAATCACGTCGTTGATCATTCCACCGCCATAATGGTGTTTTTTCATCAGTTTATTCGCCCATTTTTTCCGCTCAGAGAAAACATAAAACGAAAGCGGTTTATCGTAGTGCCTTACAATACGATCTATTTCAGTTTCTTCTTCATAGGTCAATATGGGTAAAATGGGACCAAAAATTTCATCTTGCATAATCGTATTATCCAAGCTGTTAACTGCAACTAGGGTTGGTGCCACATAACGGCTTGGAACATCATTTTCTCCTCCGTGTAGTATGTCTTGTCCTTGAAGTAAATTTACCATAGCAGCGGCATGTTTTTCGTGTACTAGCCGCGCATAGTCTTCCGATGTTATGGGATCGTCGCCATACATGCGAATAATTTCACTTTTTAAAGCTGCAAGCAATGTTTCGTATTTGCTTTTGTGAACCAGTAAATAATCTGGTGACATACAAATTTGACCACAGTTCATGAACTTGCCCCAAGCAATACGTCTTGCACTTACTTTAATGTTTGCGGTATGATCTACAATACACGGGTTTTTGCCGCCCAATTCAAGCGTAGTAGGCGTAAGGTATTCTGCTGCAGCTTTGGCAACGAGCTTGCCAACGCGAACGCCACCTGTAAAAAAGATATAATCCCAACGCAATTTTAATAAACTTGCTGCCGTTTCGGGACCGCCCTGCACTACAACGACCCATTCTTTTGGAAATACTTCCGAGATAATTTTTTCAATTACAGCTGCAGTTTGTGGGGCGTGTTCTGAAGGTTTTAATACGACTGTGTTACCAGCTGCGACAGCGCCGATAAGGGGGTTAAGCGCCAATTGAAAAGGATAATTCCATGGGGCAATATGAAGCGTAACACCATAGGGTTCGGGCACTATCCAATCTTTACTAGGTGTGTTCAGCCACTTTCCTTTTACGCGTCTTGGTTTTGCCCAAAACTGAAGGTTTTTGATGACAGTATTTAGTTCGTCTAACACAATGTAGATTTCAGCAAGCCATATTTCAGCAGATGGTTTACCCAAGTCTTTTTTCAATGCAAGTGTGATGTCATTTTCGTGGGCTTTTACAATTTGCTTAAGGGCTTTTAGAAGTTTTATTCGTGTCTTTATGTCTAATGTCTTCCCATTCTTAAAAAAATCAGATTGGCTTTTTTTTACTGGTATCAATGGGTTATCCTTAATCATATGTGTTATTCGCCTATTTTTTTTAACGAATGTGTAAAAATATACTTTTCATTTATTTTCCGGTCTTCTTTTTTTACATTTGAATTTATATTCTTCAAAACAAACCCAATTTCACAACACAAAACGTATTTGATTTAAAGGACAAAAACACCAACACGTTATATGGTTGTTGTTTTGTAT
>JBDQNA010000045.1:0-8099 GCA_040261965.1 Flavobacteriaceae bacterium | reverse complement strand
TTCCCTTTAGAGTTAGGAGGGTAAGTGTTCCTTTATTTTGTATCGCTTTTTATGATTTCTGTTTCGAATTACAATTTCGCCCAAAAATCCAGCCAAAAAGAATTGACTTCCGAGGATCATGGTCGTAAGTGCCACATAAAATTGGGGTCTTTCGGCGATCAGTCGTCCGGCAGGGTTGACAAATAGTTTATCAATACCCAAGTATAAGGCAAAACTAAATCCCATAAGCAACATGATGCTACCAATCAGTCCAAAAAAGTACATGGGTCTTCTGCCAAAACGCTGTAGAAACCACAGGGTTAACAGGTCTAAAAAACCTTTTATAAAACGGTCAGCTCCAAACTTAGACTGCCCAAACTTGCGTTTTTGATGCTGCACTACTTTCTCTCCGATTTTTCTAAAACCAGCTTGCTTGACCAGTACAGGGATATAGCGATGCATTTCTCCGTAAACCTCAACCGTTTTGATTACATCATTCCGGTAGGCTTTTAAGCCACAATTAAAATCATGCAGCGTGATGCCCGATACCCTCCTAGCTGCCCAGTTGAAAATTTTAGAGGGAATGTTTTTGAACAGTATAGAGTCGTATCGTTTCTTTTTCCACCCAGAAACCATATCGTAATGGCCATGGGCTATTAATTGATAAAGTTCCGGAAGCTCTTCAGGCGAATCTTGCAAATCGGCATCCATGGTGCAGACAACTTCACCAGTACACGCTAAAAAACCAGCGTGTAAGGCTTGCGACTTGCCATAGTTGCGTAAAAATCGAATACCGCGAACACGGTTGTCTTGTATTATGGTAGCTGACACCCAGTCCCAAGCGCTATCTGTGCTGCCATCGTCAATAAAAATAATTTCAAAACTGAGTTCAGCCTTTTCTAATACGCGAACTATCCAAGTGTAAAGCTCCGGAAGTGATGCTTCCTCATCTAAAAATGGAATAACAATCGATAATTTAGGCTGTTTGGTCAATTAACTCTTTTTTGTAAATAAGCCAGTCAGGAGTCCTACTATCATTCCCAAAAAAACATTTAGGATTAAAATAACAGGGTAACTTATGTAAAAAAACTTTTCTGTGTTGGTTTGTTGCATTTCAATGATGTCTTCGTCTAGCGTTGGTTGCGCTTCACGAAGGATATCGGCTTGTAGTGCAGCAGTATTTGAGATAAAGTCTGGTTCAATAAAATTTATAAATAAGGTAAGATAAGCAAGCCCAATAATACCGGCTACTAAAAACACACCAACACCTAACTTAATTGCCTGTTTAAGTGCTAGAAGTCCATTGTTATCTTTTTTGAAAGTTGTAATGGCTATTACCGCTACGGATGCAGGTATTAGTATTTGAATAGCTTGGATAATAGACGATTGATCGTATGTCATGTCCATGAAGAATAGCATCATGCTGAATACGATTCCAATGCCGCCTGCTATGGCGCCAAAGCGATAATTATAGGCTCCTAATTTTGGTGAAGTTTCCATTTGTTGTATTTTAAGGGTTAAGTGTATGGTAAATTTAGATAAAATAATTAGATTTGCACCCCCTTTAAAAGGAAACGCATTATGAAACAAGGTATACATCCCGAAAATTATCGCTTGGTAGCATTCAAGGATATGTCTAATGAAGACGTCTTTATCACAAAGTCAACCGCCAACGCTAAAGAGAAAATTGAAGTAGATGGCGTTGAATATCCGTTAGTTAAATTGGAGATTTCACGCACATCACACCCATTCTATACAGGTAAATCCAAGCTTGTAGACACGGCAGGACGTATTGATAAATTCAAGAACAAATACGCCAAATTCAAAAAATAATTTTTGAATTCAAATCAAATTTAAAACCTCCTTATGGAGGTTTTTTTATTTACACCTATCTTTGAAACATGCGTATATGTTTGTTTGACGGTCCAGACCGTTCCGATTTATTACCCTTGGTCTATACTCGGCCTGTTGCCGACTTGCTAATTGGTGGATTGTCGCTAGCCAAGCGATGGTCACAGACGCTGCAAGCTGAAGTTGTGGTCGAAACAGAAGCCTACCTTCAGGCAGACACCCCTTCTTTTGACCTTGCTATCATGGCAGGATGCCTCCCTAATCCAGCGCTGCTTTCAGCAATTAAAAATTTACAAGACGGACAAAAACTCATGTATAACGGCAAATTAATTGCTTTTAGTGGTGCGCGCACTAGTACAGACAAGTTGTTGGCAGCATTTAAAGCTGTTGAGCTAGCTGCAGCAGTACAAATTATTCGCTATCCTTGGGACGTTTTTTCCAAAAATGCGGAGGTCTTGATTGGGGATGCTGCTTTTTACAGTGAAACGCATACCAATAAATTAAATAAAACCAACCAACACCATGGTGAATATCCACTACTAATTGGGGCAAATGTCACCTCATTTGCTGCGGTATTCAACACTCAAGACGGGCCCATTATTATTGACGATAATGCCACCATTATGGAAGGTGCTGTACTTCGAGGTCCTATTTATATTGGTAAAAACAGCATCATTAAAATGGGCGCTAAAATCTATGGCGGTACCAGTCTTGGGCCGCACTGCAAGGCAGGTGGCGAACTCAACAATGTAGTGATGCTAGGCAACAGCAACAAAGGGCATGATGGTTTTTTGGGCAATGCTGTTATAGGGGAGTGGTGTAACCTTGGTGCTGCTACGGATGCTTCAAACCTTAAAAACGATTATGGGAACACTCGCGCTTGGAACTATACCCAACAAAAGTTTATTTCAACTGAACTGCAATTCTGTGGTTTAATTATGGGTGACCATTCTAAAACCGCTATTCAGACGCCTTTGAATACAGCTACTGTAGTTGGTGTTGGTTGTAGTATTTTTAGTATTGGTTTTCCGCGAACGTTTATTCCTAGTTTTTCTAGAGGGGGTTCTCAAGGTATGACCGAAAACAATTTAAACAAGATGCTGGATACAGCTGCTGTGGTTATGGGCAGGCGTGATGAAGAGATGGACACAAAAGATAAAGCGATATTAACCCATTTGTTTGCCATCACCAAGCAATTCCGCCGTTAGTAGGTTGTGTCTCAATCGTATAGGATTATATTTGCAAAAACAACAAAATGTCTGTTATAGGGTCAGTCGCTTTTTACACGCTTGGATGTAAGCTGAATTTTTCAGAAACATCGACCATTGCTCGTTCTTTTAAGCTGGCAGGCTATACTGAAACCGCTTTTGACACTCCTGCAGATATATATGTAATCAACACCTGCTCGGTTACAGAAAATGCAGATAAAAAATTTAAAACCATTGTGAAACAAGCCCTCAAACAAAATCCTGAAGGTTTTTTGGTTGCAATTGGTTGCTATGCCCAGCTCAAGCCCGAGGAATTGGCGGCTTTAGATGGTGTAGATTTGGTGCTAGGTGCCAATGAAAAGTTTAATGTAGTAGACTTTATTGAGAGTAAGACGGCATCAGAAACCGCGGTTCACGCTTGTTCCATTGATGCTGTGGAACAGTATGTTGGAAGCTATGCCATTGGGGAACGCACACGGGCATTTTTAAAGGTGCAAGACGGATGTGATTATAAATGTACTTACTGTACCATTCCGTTGGCGCGTGGTTTTTCCCGAAGCGATACGCTTGATAATATTATTAGGCAAGCAAATGAAATTGCCGCTCAAGACATCAAAGAGGTGGTGCTGACGGGTGTTAATATCGGTGACTTTGGCAAAGGGGAGTTTGGTGCAAAAAAACACGACCATACGTTTTTTGATTTGGTCACTGCCTTGGATGAGGTGTCTGGTTTGGAGCGCATACGTATCTCTTCTATTGAGCCCAATTTATTGCGTCAAGAAACCATAGACTTTGTAGCAGATTCTAAGCGCTTTGTACCCCATTTTCACATACCCCTACAAAGCGGCAGCAATGAAATTTTGGCGACTATGCGCAGAAGATACCAGCGCGAACTATACGTCAAGCGGGTGTCGCAGATTAAAGCCCGTATGCCACACGCTTGTATAGGGGTTGATGTTATTGTGGGTTTTCCTGGGGAGTCAGACGATAACTTTATGGAAACCTACCATTTTCTTAATGAACTAGATGTTTCCTACTTACACGTATTTACCTATTCTGAGCGGGAGAATACCCTTGCAGCTGGTATGCCAGCAGTTGTACCTAAAGAAGTGCGCACCAAAAGGAGCAAGATGTTGCGAGCTTTGTCTCAAAAAAAGCGTCGTGCCTTTTATGAAAGCCAATTGGGAACTAAACAAGACGTTTTATTTGAATCTGAAAATAAGAACGGATATATCCACGGATTCACGTCTAATTATGTCAAAGTTAAATCCTTTTGGGATCCAGCCTTATGCAACACCATAGCACGCGTGCGCTTAACTGCAATTGAGGATGATGGTTTGGTGGTTTTTGATGTAAAAAAGGCCATTACGGCCTAGCAATCTTAGATACGTACTCCAATAGGGAGCATACTTCTGTAGCGCTTATTCTTGCGAATAAAGCGTACGATCTCGGGACTGGTTGGCATCATGCTGATGTTTCGCTCCGCAATAATTGATAATACTTCTTTTATAAAAGCATCGCTAAAATCGTTCGGGCACTTCTCTTTTGGAACTACAAGTTTGGTTAAGAAGATTTTGCGTTCCTGTTGGGCGTATTCTATCTTGGCAAGTTCACCTTGAACTTCTGTTTCAAATTGGCGCAAAAAGGCGTTGTCAGTAACGTTTATTTTATCCATTAATTGATTGCTAGAGGGCGAATTTACAAAATTTTATGTACATTGAAGATGCAATGAATAAGAGCGCTGCCATTCATGTCTATATGATGCCCGGTTTGGCTGCTAATAATGAGATTTTTGAACGCATCAAACTCAGCAGCCCTTTCGAGGTTCATTTGTTATCTTGGTTTATGCCGAACCAAGATGAATCTTTAGTGTCTTATGCTGAGCGTATGTGTGAACACATTAGGCATCCTAATCCTGTATTAATCGGGGTTTCTTTTGGTGGTATATTGGTTCAAGAGATGTCCAAAATTATTTCTTGTAAAAAGGTTATTATTATTTCTAGTGTGCGCACTTGGCGTGAATTCCCTATTCACATGCGTATCACTCGCAAGACAAAGGCGTATAAGTTCTTTCCTGTTCAGTGGATTGATAATTTAGAAGATTTTGTAGGCTTTGTTTTTGGTCCAACGGCACGAAAGCGCATGGATTTAAACAAAAAATACCTTTCAATGCGCTCGCCAGAATACCTCAACTGGTCCTTGGAAGTCCTCTTTAATTGGAGTCAAGATGTGCCGCTACCCAATGTCACGCACATTCACGGGACTTATGATATGGTATTTCCCGTCTTGCATTTAAAGGACTTTATCCCTGTTCCCAAAGGAACACATGTCATGATCATGACACGGGCAAAATGGTTCAGTCAAAACTTACCTCGGATTATTTTAACCCAGGCTTGAGCTAAATCTTCTTTAACTGTTGTTGCATCAGCTTGATTTGATCGGCAAGCATGTTCTGCTTGTCCAATTTTTTAGCTTCATTAAGCAGCAGTGTGGCTTCTCGCTTACGTCTTTTTTGCATCACAATACCGGCTAGACTGAGTTTGGCCATGGCCAAATCATGTTTCATGTTTAGCCCTAGTGAAATAGCCTTTTTAAAGTGACGTTCTGCTTTTGTTAAGTTTTTTTGGGCTTCTATCACGCCATGTAAAAAATAAAAGTAGCCTTGTTGCTTTTGTGTTAGAGCAGACTCCGGATTTTTGATTCTGTTTAACCAGCGTTGGGTTCCGTCAAAGTCTTGTTTGCGTAGGCGTAGGAAGGAAAGCAAGATCAATTCATTCTTGTAATAAAGAAAAATAAAAATACCAGCTAGGAAAATCATCGCAATTCCGTTACCGATATTTCCTTCAATAAATTGGTAAACGGCATATCCTAAAGAAGCGATTGCGAGTACAATTTTTATGAATTTTGGAAACATATATACAATTTAGACAACAAATTTACATATTTCTGCGGTAGCTTTGTTTGTTCTTATATGAGATATTGTATATTTGCAGCCGTCTTTAAGATAACATTGATGAAAAGAACATTTCAACCCTCGAGAAGAAAGCGTCGTAATAAACACGGCTTCATGGAGCGTATGGCTTCTGCAGCAGGACGCAAGGTATTAGCAGCACGTCGCGCAAAGGGACGTAAAAAGATATCTGTTTCATCCGAACCACGTCACAAAAAATAAGTGAATAAACCGTTTAAAACTTCAAGGTGTTACTGTAACAGTAACACCTTTTTTTATATATATTCGAAAGATTTTTGACCAACTTTAGTTGCACTTTATGCCAAAGAAAAAAGACCTTAACAGTATCCTAATTATCGGCTCCGGCCCCATTATCATCGGCCAAGCCTGTGAATTTGATTATTCCGGCTCACAATCCCTCCGCTCTCTGAGAGAGGACGGTATTGAAACCATACTCATCAACTCCAATCCTGCAACTATCATGACCGACCCATCTATGGCCGATCATGTTTATTTGTTGCCACTCACCACAAAATCTATTATTCAAATTCTGAAGGAGCACCCGCATATTGATGCGGTACTCCCCACTATGGGTGGTCAAACTGCTCTTAACTTGTGTATAGAAGCAGACGAAAAAGGCATTTGGAAAGACTTTGATGTAAAGTTGATAGGCGTAAATATTGACGCTATTAACATTACTGAAGACCGCGAAAAGTTCCGTGAGCTTATGGAAAAAATTGACGTTCCTATGGCGCCACAAGCCACAGCAACCTCATTCCTAAAAGGAAAAGAAATTGCCCAAGAATTTGGTTTTCCCCTTTGTATTCGTGCTTCCTATACCCTTGGAGGTGCTGGAGCTGCTATTGTTTATGATGAAAATGACTTTGAAGAACTGCTTAGACGTGGTTTAGAAATATCTCCCATTCATGAGGTTATGATTGACAAAGCCATGATGGGGTGGAAAGAATATGAGCTGGAACTCCTTCGCGATAATAACGATAATGTGGTAATCATCTGTTCTATTGAGAATATGGATCCTATGGGTATTCATACGGGTGACTCCATAACCGTGGCGCCAGCCATGACGCTTTCCGATAAGACCTATCAGAAAATGCGAGATATGGCCATCAAGATGATGCGTAGCATTGGTGACTTTGCCGGTGGTTGTAATGTGCAATTTGCTGTAAGTCCCGATGATAAAGAAGATATTATTGCCATTGAGATTAACCCACGTGTTTCGCGCTCTTCAGCATTGGCCAGTAAAGCAACGGGATATCCCATTGCCAAAGTAGCTACCAAGCTCGCCATCGGCTACCGCTTAGACGAGCTGGATAACCAGATTACCAAGTCTACTTCTGCCTTGTTTGAGCCAACACTCGATTATGTAATCGTTAAAATACCACGCTGGAATTTCGATAAGTTTGAAGGCTCTGACCGTACCCTAGGCTTGCAGATGAAAGCCGTTGGTGAGGTGATGGGTATTGGACGTTCGTTTCAAGAAGCCTTGCACAAGGCCACCCAGTCGCTTGAAATTAAGCGTAACGGACTGGGCGCAGACGGTAAAGGCTATACAGATTACAATCAAATTATCGACAAACTGACCCATGCCTCTTGGGATCGAGTATTTGTGATTTACGATGCCATTGCGATGGGCATCCCGCTAAGTCAGATCTACGATATCACCAAGATTGATATGTGGTACCTCAAGCAGTACGAGGAATTGTTCAACTTACAAAAAGAAATTTCAAACTTTTCGATTGACACCATTGAAAAACCACTCTTATTAGAAGCCAAGCAAAAAGGGTATGGCGACAGGCAAATTGCCCATATGCTGGGTTGTTTGGAAAGTGAGGTATACAAAAAGCGTGATGCGATGAACATTCACCGTGTGTATAAGCTGGTAGATACCTGTGCTGCTGAATTTACAGCCAAAACACCTTATTACTATTCCACTTTTGAAAGCACCATGGAAACTGCTGAGGGCAACTCTTATGTGCACAACGAGAGTGTGGTAAGCGACAAAAAGAAAGTAGTGGTATTGGGTTCTGGACCGAATAGAATTGGTCAGGGGATTGAATTTGATTACTGTTGCGTGCACGGTGTATTAGCAG
>JBDQNA010000076.1:0-6046 GCA_040261965.1 Flavobacteriaceae bacterium | reverse complement strand
GTATATGGTACAAAACTATGGGGGAATCTTATATCGAGAAGGCATTTCGATATGCACATGAAGCAGATCCCAATGCCATTTTATTCTATAACGACTTTAACATTGAGCGCGACACGCTTAAATTCAACACCATGATGAAAATGGTGGAAGACTTCCAAAGACGTGGGGTGCCCATTTCTGGTATTGGATTCCAAATGCACATTCGTATGGACATACCTAACGAAATTATTGCGCATACCTTAAAACGAGCTGCAGACACTGGCTTACAGATTCACTTGTCTGAGGTTGATCTCATATTTAACACGCATGACGACAGTAAAGGAGGCGGCATTCAACGATATAATACCATTACAAAAGAAATGCTAAATGCTCAAGCCAAAAAATATGCAGATTTGGTTAAAATGTACCGAGATATTGTACCAAAAGAACAACAGTACGGCATTACCTTTTGGGGTTTTAACAATCGAGACACTTGGATAAATAGTTTTTTTAAGATAAAAGATTGGCCGTGTATTTACGATGAACACTTACATCCAAAGCCTGCTTTTTATGGTTTTTTAAACGCACTCTAAGCATTTATTGAGGTATAATATCCTCACCCTCTTTAACAATTATCATGGTTGCCTTTGAGCCTGTAGAAAGATTCCATTTGTGTGCTGCCAATGCAACTCCATTATCATCATATACCCGAAGCTCCGCAGTATTGGGACCGGATGACCCCTGATTGAGGGCTTGAAAATCAATTTTATTAAACCCTTGGACAAGTGGAAGTTTTAAAATAAAAAATTGATTTTTAAGTAGTAGATTCGAAATAACCTCCTCCTCATTTACAGAAATACGAACACGGTCACCATCTTCATATTCATAATCACGACAAACAATTTGCGCATAGGAAGCATTGGTTCTAATGTCGCCTAAATAGGTGTCGCCTAAATAGACATTATTAGGTATTGGCCTATCTTTTTTTAATTTTTTGAGGTAACGGTCTCCAGGATCAATGAAGTCCTCGCTATCCATCATGGAGTTATTAATCGACTTGGGCCTGTCCAGAAAAGAGTAGTCTTCAACTTTTTCTTTTGGAATTAACAGCCCATAATTAGGTATTGGCGTGTCTAATTTGGGAAAGGAAGATCCACCCTTTTGCTCTTGTGCATAAAGAAGACCGCAAAAAAGAAATAAGATTAATCCTTTTTTAATCGAAGTATAACCGCTCCCGCTACTAAACATATTCCTGAATTAACTAAAATCAACGCAAATGTACCAACCAAAAACCATGCCTCACCCCTACTCTTTGCAATTATAGCCTCACCTAACACACTCAAGCCAGCGCCTACAAGGACCAAGCCACCTACAGAATACAACCACCAACGAAGGCTATTTCGAAAAGTACTTTTTTGATTTTCCATAAGCAGCAGCAGATAATATAACAATAAATGCCAAAGAATAATACACAAAGTTCGGTGTGATGACCTTGTCTCCACTCGCATAGGAATGTAGGCCCGTCAAATAAAAATTAACACCAAAATAGGTCATCATAATACTGGCAAAGGCCAATACCGACATCACACTAAAAATCCATTTACCACGTAATCCAGGCACCAAACGCATGTGCAAAACACATGCATACACCAAAATACTTATTAATGCCCAAGTCTCTTTGGGGTCCCAGCCCCAATAACGTCCCCAGCTTTCATTTGCCCATTGTCCACCGAGAAAATTTCCAATGGTTAACATAATCAGGCCTACGGTCAAAGCCAGTTCGTTTACAACCGTAAGCTCTGCCAAGTTTAAGCGCATTTTTTCAGCGGTACGCTCAGTGGTCAATAGGATTAAAATAAGAGAGATTACACCCAATATCATACCCAAGGCAAATGGCCCATAACTCCCCACAATAACCGCCACATGAATCATCAGCCAGTAACTGTCAAGTACGGGCACTAGGTTTGCAATTTCAGGATCCATCCAATTCCAATGGGCAATCATCAAGACCATGGAAGCTACAAAAGCAGTTGCGGCAATAGTCAGTTTGGATTTGCGTCCAAAAGCTAGCCCCATACCCATGGTTGCCCAAGCTACATAAATCATGGATTCATAGGCATCACTCCAAGGGGCGTGGCCTGAAATATACCATCGAGCAGCAAGTCCTGCAGTGTGTAGCATGAAAAGAAGTGATATCACAACCACAAAAAAGCCAACAACACCGCGTAAAAAACGCACATCGTAAAGCATTTGAGCAATTAATACAAAAAACATCAAGGTTCCCACATACATATACCAACTAAACAAGCGCTTAAAAATATCGTATTTGTTGTAGTACAGTTCTGCCTTTATTTGATCTTCAGTCGGTATAATCGAAGCCCCATATTTCTTTTGATAGCCCTTCAAGCTCTCTAGTAACTGATCGGCTTGTGAGTAGTCTAAGGTGTTTTTACCCTGTCGCAATGAAGTGAGATATAGCGGCAATACGTTGTTTACATAAAGTGAATCTACTCCAACAAAATTAATTTCATCTACTTCGGTTGCTGAAACCCAACGATTGTTTTCCTCATTTGGCACGGGGAAGATGCGCAATACCTTTCCTTCCAAAGCTGAAAAAAGCAAGTTTACTTTTCGATCTGTTTCGATAAAGTCTTTTTGAAACTGATTGGGGGTTGCGGATTTATAAGCAGCCTCTAAATAAGGAGCCAACTTATAATTTCCCTGCGGGTCAAAAAAGTTTGCAAAAGAAGCATATTTGGCTTTTTTGCCCACACCAACAAGTGAACGAATACTGTCATTTCCGCGTTTCAAATACACAAAAGGAACTTGGTACCAAATTATTGGATTCTGGGTAATAGACAATAATACCTGATTAGCATCTAAAGACTTGTAGTGATCGGACTTGCTCACCTTACGAAGTAATTCTGAAGCAAAAGTATTGGCGGGCTTCATGCGCCCCCCTTGATCTTGTATGATCAAGGCACCAAACTTAGCAGCCTCGTCGACAGGCATCGCATCGGCTTGAAGTACTGAGTCAATTGCAAAACTTGTAGGCTGGTGCTGATGCTGAGCAAAAGCTGAAGTAGCACTCAAAAAGAATATCAAAGTCAAAGCAGCCTTTTTTAGGCGTATGTCTTCCAACATTTTAGCAAGCTTTTTAAATCGAGTTTTTCCAAAAAACATCAAGCCCAACAAACCAATATAAAGCAAAAAATAACCTGCATACGTAACAGCTGTTCCCACGGCATCATGATTTACTGATAATACTGTTCCCTTTTCATCTGGATCAAATGAAGCTTGGAAAAAGCGATAGCCTCTGTGATTGAGAATGTGATTCATGTAAATATCATGGTCAAAAGTAGGGTCGTCAAGTACCGTTACCTTGCTCATAAAACTGCTGTAGCTTTTCTCAGTCCCTGGGTACTTTTCTGCAATAAAATCATTGAGCCTTATTGAGAAAGGTAGGTCAACTTGCTTAGAGCCATAGGTAATCCAAAATTCCAAACCGCCAAGTTCAACTTGAACAGGAGGGTTTGCAACGCCCTTAGCGCCTAAAACAGTTAGGTGTTCTTGTTCCCCTTCAACAGTAAGTTGTATCGTTAGCGCGTCTTGTATGGCGGTTTCCTTATCTTCTACAGGAACTATTTGATAAGAGCCAATCATCGCAGGGTCTGGAAACACAAATTGCATCCCAGCTGCGCTATAAAGTGTACGCAGCATCAGCGGTTGTGAAGTATTAGCAAGCAAACTTCCCTGCTGTTGGTCAGCCATACGAAGGTATGTGCCTTCAAAAGGCGACTGAATACTGTAATTATTGGCTTCGTCTAGCGTAATGTTTATTGCACCATCGGTATAGGCATTAAACGCAAATAATATATTGTGAATACTAGCCACTTCACCCATTTTGAGAAAATGATCGTGACGGTTCCCATCACCAGCCTCAACAATCTTAAGATACATGTCACCATTAAGATCTTCAACCAATGTTTCTTCTGCACCACTGATAAAATCTACATAAGAAACAGAGAACGGAATGCCGTTAAAATCATTCCTCCATCGAAAGCCGTTATTAGCAGCTTCAGCAAATAAAATATCGTCTTCAAGTAATTTTCTACGCGGTTGTCCGTCTATATCGCCATCGATGAATACAGACAAATATGTTTTTTCAGATAAATATTGCTGGGTTGATTCCCCTTCTCTTATGGGCATAACCCCTTCAAAACCAATATAACGTGTAATTCCAGCTCCTACAATGATAAGAATCCAAGACAAATGCAATAACAATAAGGGCCATTTCTCCCATTTTAAAAGGCGATACCTCTTAATGTTACCCATAAAATTAACAACGAAAAAAATCATCATGAGCTCAAACCACCATGCGTTGTATATCCAAATACGAGCCGTTGTGGTATTGTGTGCACTTTCTACAAAAGTTCCAACTGCCATCGCTATAGAAAAAGCGATGAAAAGGAGGGCTGTTAAACGGGTAGAAAACAGAAAAGAAAGCAAACGAGTTGCTGGATTCATGGGAAATTTTTTACAAAATTAAGTAATTGGCTATGAACCACCTACCTAGAAAAATAAGAATTTATTTCTTTAACCAGTTGTTGGCAAAATCACAAGATTGATTGTCGCGGTTTACGCTGATATAGGTGTCTGAAATTTTGTCAGTCATCCATTCTTCAATGACCTTAAGTTGTTTTTCCTTTAAGGCCAAGTCTTTTATACGCACATAGTCTTGGGCATAATCAGCAATGTGTTCATTAAATCGATTGGTAACCGTAACAATCTTGTAGGTTTTATTTCCTGACCGATCTTCCTCAAGCAACGGAATAGAAACCTCATTATCTTCAAGCTTTAGTATCTGGCTGTAGAGCTGTGGGTCAAGTTTTGTGAGCTCAAAGCGTGTATCGCCCGTTGCAGGATTAATCAAGACACCTCCATTAGCACGAGTAATTTGATCGTCGGAAAATTCTTTTGCAGCCTCAGCAAAAGTAATTTCGCCATCTTCTATACGCTTTTTGATGAGCTTAAGTTTGTTCTGGGCTTCTCCCAAAGCAGCATTAGATACTGTAGGCACGAGCAATACATGGCGTACATCCAACATACGACCACGAATTTTATCAACCGTAACAATATGCCAGCCAAAATCAGTTTTAAATGGTTGAGAAATTTCACCCTCTTGCAGGCGATATGCTTGCTCTCTAAATTCTTTCACCATCTGTGGACGCTTTCTGTCAAGCGTATAACGTCCTCCTCTTGAGCGTGAGCCAGGGTCTTGGGAATATAAGATTGCCTTGGATGAAAATGAAGAACCGTTTTCCAAAACGTCATTTCGCATCGACTCGAGTTGTTCTACAATTCGCTTTTCCTCTTCACCAGAAACCATTGGCTTAATTACAATCTGAGCCACTTCTAGCTCAGAACCAAAAATGGGTAAATCTTCTTTAGCAATGGAATTAAAAAAAACTTTTACCTCGTCTGGCGTAACTTCAACATCCGCAACAATTTTAGATTGCATTCTTTGTGAGAGCTGCTGTATGCGATTAACTTCAAATAATTCTGCTCTAAAACTTTGCTCATCTTTCTTTTTGTAGAACTCCAACACTTTTTCAATATCACCAAATTGGCTCACAAAATAATCAATGGTTTGCTCAACGTAATTATTTATGTCATCATTGCTAACCTCAATACTGTCTTGTTCGGCATGATGTGCATATAACTTGTCTTCCATCAACTTACCTAACAGGCTACACCGCGAGACTTCTGCGGTTGAAACCCCTTGGGATTCGAGTTCTACATAGGCCTTGTCTACATCGGACTCAAGAATAACATAATCACCAACAACTGCCGAAACACCATCAATTTTTAGGCGCTTTTTAGTTGAAATCGAATCTTGTGAATAACCAATTACAGCAATCATCAAGCAACATAATGCTACTATTTTATTCATAAATTTCGAGTGTTTTATTTTTAATGGCTTCTTCTAAAATATCATTATCAAACTGACGCATGGTTTCGAGCTTACGTTTATTTAATAAAATCTGTTTTAATGTTGGGGTAACAT
>JBDQNA010000030.1:0-10409 GCA_040261965.1 Flavobacteriaceae bacterium | reverse complement strand
GTACCAATACAGCGTGATAGCCTGCCTTTTGGGCACCTTCAATATCATTGATTAAATCATCACCAACCATCAACAATTCGTTTGGGCTTGCGCCCAACATCGCACTGCCCATTTCAAAAAAAGCAGGATTGGGTTTGCCCACTACATGTGCCTTTTTCCCTGTGGCATGCTCTAAGGCGGCCACAAAAGCACCACTGTCAAGCATAAGGCCTTTGTTAGTTTGAAAATAACGCCCTTTGTGAAGCGCAACTAGCGCAGCGCCCTCTAGAATTTGATTCATCAAGGTATTTATTAGATTGTAATCCCAATTATTACCAATATCTCCAACGACTATAGCTTCTGGATTGTCTTCAACAGAAGGCGGGTAGTCGACTTGTGCAGCTTCAGCAAGCACCAATCTACACCGCTTTAGCCCCATTTTTTGCAATTGCAGTACTCCGGCATAGTTGGCACTCAACAATTCATTTTCTCCAAGGCCAAGGCCAAGGCTTTGAAGCTTGGTTACGAGTGCTCGCCTAGATAGCGTTGTATTGTTAGTCACAAAACGATATTTAATACCTTTAGATCGAAGCCAATCAAGGGTATCGTTTCCGCCAGGAAGTAATTTGTCCCCAACATAAAACACACCATCTAAATCAAACAATACCCCTTTAATAGCATTCATATCCCATCAACTGTTTATTCCGTATTTTTGCTTGTTGCTTAACAACAAAGATATGGGGAATCAAAACATAAAAGAAGGGGTGCATATTCACATTACTGAAGGAGTAGCTACCATTAGCTTTGGGCATCCCAAACACAATTGTTTTCCACAAAAGCAGCTAAAAGCCTTGACTGCTGCCATTGATACTTGTGCTCAAGATGATTTGGTACGTATTGTCTTATTGCAGAGTGATCCCACAAAGGCCTTTTGTGCGGGCGCATCTTTTGATGAATTATTAGCGGTACAAACACCTCAACAGGGTAAAAGCTTTTTTATGGGCTTTGCTAATCTGATTAATGCCATGCGTCTATGTGCTAAGCCTATAGTTGGCCG
The DNA here is from genome assembly GCA_040261965.1 of Flavobacteriaceae bacterium. GTDB lineage: Bacteria > Bacteroidota > Bacteroidia > Flavobacteriales > Flavobacteriaceae > UBA7446. The sequence goes on along the minus strand of JBDQNA010000030.1, from coordinate 9,373 downwards.
TATACACGGGAAGGCTATTGGCGGTGGTGTGGGCATCATAGCTGCATGCGATTATGCAATTGCGACTACAACAGCAGCTGTACGCCTTTCAGAACTCGCCATAGGGATTGGGCCGTTTGTGATTGCACCAGCCGTAGCTCGTAAAACAGGTGCAGCGGCGCTTGCTTCTATGGCATTGCAACCCAAGGAATGGAAATCTGCCCACTGGGCCTTATCAAAGGGGTTATATGCTGAAGTTCATCCTGATTTTGAAACCGCCAATAGTGCTGCCATAGACTTGGCAAAACAGTTGGCAAACTATGCGCCAGATGCTGTGGCAGAACTCCATAAAACTCTTTGGGCAAACACCGACCATTGGGCTACATTATTACCCAATAATGCCGAAACCTCAGGCCGTCTATTATTGCTACCAGAAACACAAGTCACACTTAAAAAACTTAAACCAAATACATGAGTAAGATTCGCATAACCAAAAGTTTTTCATTTGAAACAGGACATGCCTTATATGGCTACGACGGCTTGTGTAAAAACGTTCATGGGCACAGCTATAAACTGGATGTTACGGTCATAGGCACGCCCATAAAAGACAGCAACAATGTCAAGTTTGGGATGGTCATTGATTTTAAAGACCTTAAGAAAATAGTAAAATCTGAAATCGTAGAAGTTTTTGACCACGCAACGGTTTTTAATCAAAACACGCCACACGTTGAATTAGCCCAAACCCTAAAGGATAGTGGGCACAAAGTCTTGTTGGTAGACTACCAGCCCACCAGCGAAGAAATGATCATCGATTTTGCCTTCAAAATAAAGGCCAAACTGCCAAGTTCCATCCAATTACATCATTTGCGCCTGCAAGAAACGGCCACCTCTTTTGCAGAATGGTTCGCTGCCGACCAGTAATTCGTACTTTTGTATTATGAATATACCCAAGGGTAAAAAAGTATACTTTGCTTCTGACAATCACTTAGGCGCACCAACAGCCGAGAAAAGTCGCATTCGTGAGAAGCAGTTTGTTGCATGGTTGGATAGCGTTAAAAAAGATGCAGCAGCCATTTATCTTATGGGTGACTTATTCGATGTTTGGATTGAATACAGGTGTGTTGTTCCAAAGGGATTTGTGCGTGTATTGGGTAAACTAGCAGAACTCACCGATAGCGGTATTCCCATTTACTTCTTTGTAGGGAACCACGACATGTGGATGAAGGGGTATTTTGAAGAAGAACTAAGCATCCCCGTTTATTATGCACCTCAAGAAATTACGCTCAATAACAAGAAATTGCTTATTGGTCACGGAGATGGATTAGGCCCTGGAGACAGGGGCTATAAGCGCATGAAAAAGATGTTTTCCAACAAATTATTGCAATTTTTGTTCCGTTGGATTCACCCCGATCTAGGTCTGCGCCTTGCACAATATTTGTCCCTCAAAAACAGGCTAATATCTGGAGATGAAGACAAGAAATACGATGGGCCAGACAGCGAATGGCTGGTGCACTACTGCCGAAAAAAATTAGAAACAACAGACCTAGACTATTTTGTGTTTGGCCATCGCCACCTGCCCTTAGATATTCCACTGGCTAAAAATGCCCGTTATATCAATTTGGGCGACTGGATTGAGTACAATACTTACGCTGTCTTTGACGGGAATAAACTGACCCTTACCACTTGGGATGATTGAAAACAAAGAACACGATTACGAATATGCCGTATTGGTAGGCATCATCAATCAGGAGCAATCCACACAACAAGTCAGTGATTATATGGACGAGTTGGCTTTTTTGACCTTGACCGCGGGTGGTGAGGTAAAAAAGCGCTTTACCCAAAAGCTAGACACGCCACACCCGAAGACCTTTATTGGTAGTGGTAAAATGGAAGACGTGCGGGACTATGTTAAAACACACGATATCAGCACTGTTGTTTTTGACGACGAGCTGACTCCTGCCCAACAAGCTAACATAGAAGAACTGTTAAAGTGTAAGATTTTAGATCGAACCGGACTAATTTTAGACATATTTGCTCAACGCGCCAAAACCAGTTATGCCCGTACGCAAGTGGAGTTGGCCCAATATCAATACCTGCTTCCTAGACTGAAGGGATTATGGACGCACTTGGAACGTCAACGTGGAGGTATTGGCATGCGGGGCCCCGGTGAAACGGAAATTGAAACCGATCGTCGAATTGTTCGCGATAAAATATCCTTATTAAAGAAAAAACTCACAACCATAGACCGTCAAATGGCGACCCAGCGGGGCAACCGAGGATCATTGATTCGGGTAGCCTTAGTGGGGTATACCAATGTGGGAAAATCTACCCTAATGAATGTGCTTAGTAAAAGCGACGTATTTGCCGAAAACAAGCTTTTTGCTACCTTGGATACTACGGTACGTAAGGTTGTGATTGGCAACCTGCCATTTTTACTATCCGATACGGTTGGATTTATCCGCAAACTGCCCACACAACTTGTAGAGAGTTTTAAAAGCACTCTAGATGAGGTTCACGAGGCTGATTTGTTGCTTCACGTAGTTGATATTGCTCACCCACAATTTGAAGCCCATATTGCCTCTGTAAACGAATTGCTGGCTGAGCTAAAGGTTCAGGACAAACCAACGCTGATGGTTTTCAACAAAATTGATGCCTATAAGGCCGAAGCCTATGACGATACAGACTTAATGCTTGAGCGTGGCAGCGAACACTACAGTTTGGACGAGTGGAAAGAAACGTGGATGGCGAAAACGGAAGGAGATGCCGTGTTTGTTTCAGCAGCCAAAAAAACCAACATGACACATTTTAGAAATCGGGTATACCAAAAGGTCCGTGAGCAACACATAACCCGCTTTCCCTACAATCACTTTTTGTATCCAGAAATTGAAGTAGAGGAGTAACCTTACTTTAATTTTATGCGCAAACCAATTCCAAATACTTGCCTCACCTGTAGGTTTTGTACTGCATTATCATCGTATACTAACTGCAATATGAGATTGGTTGAAATGCGGTCATTTACTTTCATTTCGACACTCACCTGATAGTCTAAATCTATATTTTCGGCTTTGTCTAGATAGTCTGAATATAGCCCTAGGCGTTGTTCAAGAGTAATATTTTCTAAGGGTAAAAATTTATAAAAAGCATTTACTGAGGCACCCAATTCAAAGCGGTGATTATCTCCTTTTCGTACACCAAAATATTCTTGCCCCTCTTGCAAATCGGCAGTAAACTTTCTACTCAATAGCGTAAGTCGCTGAGTAAAAGGCGCGATGTTTATCCATAGGTCATTATTTTGTTTCCAATACAACCCAACCCCCAATTGAATATAAACCGGAGAGAAAAAATGTGTTTTTAAGGATCTGTTCTCTTCCCCATTACTATCTTTTCCAAACTTATAACCTCGGGCAAATTGCGACTTAACACCAAAAACTGTGGAGTAGCTCCACGATTTGGAAAAACTTTTTCCTAAAAATGATTGCAAATCAATCCGGTCGTTGGTTTTGCGCAAAAACTTGGAACCACTGATTTTTGTCAAACCAAAATCACCTAAAAATTTGGTGTCCCAGTTCCATCCATTTTTCTTGTAACTCAAGTCATAGTCCGTATGAAAGCTAAGTGAAATACTGTTTTGTCCACCAGATGCCCATTCGCTGAAAGCAGATTGATTAAATAGAAAGGTTGCTTTACCACCCCTTTTCCACCCCTCATCTGATTTAGCTGTGGAATCGTTTTGGGCAAATATGAGCTGGGTACTAATTAAAGCTAGAAAAAGATATTGCTTCATTATAAAAAATTTAGGGTTTCTTGAATAAAGGTACAGAAGAACAGGCTTCTCCGTAGGATAATTTTTTCACAATAGGAGTTAATTTAGCAGTCAATAACCCCAAGGCTTGTTCAGGCACGGGTTTATTAGAGCAGCCCTTAATCATCACCAGACCATCTTGGTAGGGGGTAAAATCCATTAGTGCCAGTTGCTCTGCGAATAGCTGTTGCTCCATATCTGTCGCAGTTCCTACTACAACAGACTTAGCCAAGGGCTGTAAATGGGTGACCACAAGCAATGTTGCCCATTGAGGCACCAGAATATCATCTGGGCAATGTATAGCGACAAAATGATCTTTATATGCTGTCCAGTCGTGGGTCTGAAGTCTTTCGCGAAAGGATTGCTCACGCAAAACAACGCCCTCATCTAGAAAAGCAGTTATGGAAAGCTGGGTGCGTGTACCTTCCTGGTAAAGCTCCTCCAAATCTATGACTTGAAGCGCACTGTTTGCCACACGATTGACAATTTGGTTACTCATTATAAAAACCCAAGTTCAAGTTTAGCTTCTTCACTTATTAAATCTCGTGTCCATGGCGGGTCAAAGGTCAGTTCGAGCTCAACCTCATTGACTTCGTCCAATTCACGAACTTTTTCTTTTACTTCTTGCGGCAAAGTTTCAGCTACAGGACAGTTTGGTGTTGTGAGCGTCATCAAAATTTTGACATCATTATCTTCATTGACAAAGACGTCATAAATCAGCCCCAGTTCGTAGATATCTACCGGAATTTCAGGGTCGAAGATCGTTTTGAGTACACGAACAATTTTTTCTCCAAGTGCTTCAGTATCCATAGTTAAGAGAGTTGTGTTTGATACGCCAAGGCGTACATTTTAAGTTGTTTTATCATAGACACCAAGCCATTTGCACGGGTTGGTGATAGGTGTTCTTTGAGCCCAATTTCGTCGATAAAAGTCGTGTCAGCAGCCAAAATATCTTGAGGATGTCGATTAGAAAAAGCACGGATCAAAATGGCAATGATGCCTTTGGTAATAATGGCATCGCTATCTGCCGTAAAAACAATTTTATCGTCGTCTAATTCAGCGTGTACCCAAACCTTGCTTTGGCAACCCTTGATGATGTTGTCATCTGTTTTGTAGGCTTCATCAATAAGCGGAAGCGATTTGCCAAGTTCAATCATATACTCATAGCGTTGCATCCAGTCGTCAAACATGGAAAATTCAGACACAATTTCAGCTTGTTCGGTTGCTATACTCATAGGATAAAGATAAGGATTAACGCAACATGCCCACTGCTTTTTCTACACCTGCTATAAATCGCACTACTTCTTCGTGGGTATTGTAAAAAGCAAAGGACGCTCTAACGGTTCCTGGAATTTTGAAATGATCCATAATAGGCTGGCAACAGTGATGTCCCGTACGAACAGCAATGCCCATCTTGTCCAGTAGTGTGCCAATGTCATAAGGATGAATCCCTTCCACATTGAAAGAAATCACAGCCACTTTTTTGTCGACATCACCATAAATATGTAAGCCCTGAATTTTTTTAAGTTTTTCAGTAGCATGGCGCATCAAATCCCTTTCATGTGCAGCAATGGCATCAAAACCTATGTTGTTCATATAATCCACAGCTGCACCGAAGCCCACACCACCCGCAATATTGGGGGTTCCGGCCTCAAACTTATGTGGTAAATCGGCATAGGTGGTTTTTTCAAAAGTCACTTGATCAATCATTTCACCGCCTCCTTGATAGGGAGGCAGTTTCCGTAACCACGCTTCTTTTCCATATAGGACACCCATTCCTGTTGGACCACAAATTTTATGTGCCGATGTGGTATAAAATTCCACGTCTAATGCTTTTACATCGGGGACCATGTGTGGGGTGGCTTGCGCACCATCTATAAGCACAGCTGCACCAACAGCATGTGCTTTTTCAATAATTTCTTCAATGGGGTTTATGATGCCAAGGGCATTGGATACATGGTTTACAAAAACTACTTTGGTTCGTTCGTTAAGCAAATCGGCATAGACACCCATGTCCAAGGTCCCATTGGCGGTTATAGGAATTACCTTTAGCGCTGCCCCAGTGCGCTCACAGAGCATTTGCCAAGGCACTATATTAGCGTGATGTTCCAGTTCAGATACAATAAGTTCATCTCCCTTTTCCAAAAACGAAGTAAAACCATGGGCAACAAGATTTATGGAATGTGTTGTGCCTGAGGTAAAGATAATTTCATGCGCCTGAGTGGCATTAAAATGCTTCTGTATTTTATGTCGTGCTGCTTCAAATTCATCCGTCGCCTCTTGACTGAGCGCATGTACACCCCTGTGAATATTGGCATTGGTATGCTTATAGTAATCACTGATGGCATCGATAACAGCAAGTGGCGTTTGTGACGTCGCCGCATTGTCTAAATATACCAGCGGCTGTCCATTTACTTGACGTTGTAATATGGGAAAATCAGCTCGTATTTGTGCGATATCAAGCGTAGTACTATACATCAAAACCAATATTTACCCCCAGTTTTTCGGCAATCAACTTATTGATGCGTTTTTTGACAGAGTCGAGTTTAACACATTTAAGTACAATTTTGGCAAAGGCATAAGTCAAAAAACCACGGGCTTCTTTTCTGGGAATGCCGCGTGTTTGTAAGTAAAACAGGGCATCTTCATCCAACTGACCTATAGTACAACCATGACTACACTTCACGTCGTCAGCAAAAATTTCCAATTGCGGTTTGGTGTTGATGCTTGCTTTGTCATCCATTAAAATATTGTTGTTCTGCTGAAAGGCATTTGTTTTTTGTGCCTCTTTTTCAACAACAATTTTTCCATTGAATACTCCCGTTGCTTTTTCTGCAAAAATTCCCTTGTAATCTTGGTGGCTTTCGCAATGGGGTTGGGCATGGTGTACCAAAGTGTGGTGATCCACAAACTGACTGCCCTCAATGAGTGTAATACCTTTCATTGTGGAGTTTATTTCTGGATCCTTGTGGTAGAAATTAAGATTATTTCGGGTTAGTTTTCCACCAAACGAAAAGGTGTGTACTTTGGCATGACTGTGCTTTCGTTGTGAAATATAGGTGCTGTCGATAAGCGAAGCTGTAGTCTGGTCGTTTTGAATTTTGTAGTAATCCAATTGTGCATTTTGTTCGGTAAAAATTTCGGTTACCACATTGGTAAAGGTTTCGTTGGTGGTCAAGCTTTGGTGACGCTCCACAATTTGTATCTCTGCATTTTTTCCTAATACAATGAGGTTGCGTGGCTGCAGCAATAAACTTGGATTTTTATCGGTGGTAAAATGAATGATTTGCACAGGCTTCTCCACCAGCTTGCCATCAGGAACATGGATATACGCCCCTTCTTTTGTAAAGGCTGTATTGAGCGCTGTTAATGAAGCATCTTTTTCTGCAATTTGATTAAAGTATTTCTTAATCGCATTGGCATATTTAGGCTTTGTGAGTGCTACTGAAAGCAAGCAAACATCAACACCTTCATGTGTAGTTTCGGACAGATAAGCGTTGTAAATACCGTCTACAAATACAATTTTATAGGTGTCAACATCTTGTAAAATGTATTCTTTTGCCTCGTCCAATTTTAGACTTACTTCCTCTTTTGGGAAAACTGAAAAGTCGGTTTTAATAAGGTTGCGTAAAGACGTATACTTCCAATCTTCTTCTTTTTTAGTAGGAAAGCCTTGTTGTTCAAAAATTTCAATAGCCGCAGCACGCTGATCTTGCAGCTTGTGTTGTGGACCATCTTGTGCGTCAAACGCCAAGTATGAAGACAATAAGGTTTCTTTTAAATCCATTAGGCACCTTGTTTTATCCAGTCGTAGCCTTTTTCTTCCAATTCAAGTGCCAAGGCTTTTGTGCCTGATTTTACAATTTTACCCTCGTGAAGTACGTGAACAAAATCGGGAACGATATGGTCGAGCAAACGTTGGTAGTGCGTGATCACAACTATTGCGTTTTCTTTTCCTTTGAGTTTGTTTACCCCATTGGCTACAATACGCAAAGCGTCAATATCCAAGCCCGAGTCGGTTTCGTCTAATATGGCGAGTTTGGGCTCAAGCATGGCCATTTGAAAAATTTCATTTCGCTTTTTTTCACCACCAGAAAAGCCCTCATTGAGTGAGCGTGACAAAAACCGCGAGTCAATCTCTAAAAGTGCTGCCTTCTCACGAATTTTTTTTAGCATCACGTTAGCAGGCATGTCTTCCAACCCTTTTGCTTTACGGTTTTGATTGATGGCTGTTTTTATAAAATTAGTTACCGATACGCCAGGAATTTCAACAGGATATTGGAAAGATAAAAAGATACCCTTGTGTGCACGTTCGTCAGCACTTAAGTCAGCGATATCTTCACCTTCAAACAAAATCGTTCCCTGTGAAACTTCATAGTCTTCATGACCGGCAACGACGGTCGAAAGTGTACTTTTTCCAGAACCATTTGGTCCCATGATGGCATGAACTTCCCCCGGCTTTACATCTAGGTTTATCCCTTGTAAAATCGTTTTGCCTTCACAACCGGCATGTAAATTATCTATGCTTAGCATATATTAATTGTTAGGTTTGATGATTGATTTGTCTGCTGGATTCACCAAAGAATCGATGTCGGTTATTCGGATGAGCTTTTCCCAGCCCTCTTCAGCAGTATTATCTTCTACGATTCCTTTAATATATACAGAAATCATATCGTATTCGTCTCGTTTAATAGGTGTGCACAGCTCGTGCAACTCTTGCATTTTGTCGTCAATAACAACACCGTAAATTTCAGTGCCTGTATTAAGCACTGCAGCATCGGATAGGTATAAAAATTCTCCAAAAAACTGCGGGTTGTCAGTTGATTTTTTTGGCGTTTGTGCGCAAGAGCCAACAAGCGCTAAGACTAAAATAAAAATGAATCTATTCATGTTATAGGGGGTTTATCCAACAGAGCCTTCCAATGAAATTTCAAGTAGTTTTTGTGCTTCCACAGCAAACTCCATGGGTAGTTTATTTAAAACTTCTTTACTAAAACCATTTACGATAAGTGCAATGGCTTTTTCGGTTTCAATACCACGTTGGTTACAGTAAAAAATTTGATCTTCACCAATTTTACTGGTCGTAGCTTCGTGTTCTATTTTGGCGCTTTTGCTCTTTGCTTCAATGTATGGGAACGTGTGTGCACCACAGGCATTGCCCATCAGTAGTGAGTCACATTGCGAAAAGTTCCGTGCGTTCTTGGCATTAGCCCCAACTTTTACCAATCCTCGGTAACTGTTGTGCGACTGCCCTGCCGAAATACCTTTTGAAATAATGGTACTCTTGGTGCGTTTGCCCAAATGAATCATTTTGGTGCCGGTATCGGCTTGTTGGTGATTGTTCGTCACGGCAATGGAATAAAACTCGCCTATGCTATCGTTTCCTTTTAAAATACAAGAAGGATATTTCCAAGTAACAGCAGAACCTGTTTCTACTTGTGTCCATGAAATTTTTGAACGTTCGTGACAGATGCCACGTTTAGTCACAAAATTAAAAACACCGCCTTTACCCTCTTTGTCACCAGGAAACCAATTTTGAACAGTGGAATATTTTATTTCGGCATTGTTCAGTGCAACGAGCTCCACTACAGC
>JBDQNA010000146.1:0-2907 GCA_040261965.1 Flavobacteriaceae bacterium | reverse complement strand
GTTCTGTGATTTCTTTGCTAGTGAGCGAAACCTTAAGGATGTAAAAAAGGGAAATTAAAGCAGCGATCCCACATATGCCAATACTGCTTCTTTGCCTTTGTTAGAGGTGGCAGATGTGATAAAATGTGGAGGTGTTTCTGCCCAAACCCCCTCAAGCATGGTGTTTAAATAGGCGCTTACCGTTAGGTCAATTTTGTTTTCAGACAATTTATCTGCTTTTGTAAATATGATAGAAAAGGGAATCTGTTGAGTCCCCATCCATTCCATGAATTCCATATCTATGGCTTGTGGCTCGTGCCTGATGTCAATCAACACAAAAGCATTTATGAGTTGTTTACGTTCCAAAAAATAAGAAGTGATGTAACTTTGGAATTCTTTTTTTGTTTTTTTCGAAACACGGGCATAGCCATATCCGGGTAAATCAACTAGATACCAGTTTTTATTGATTAAAAAGTGATTGATGAGTTGGGTTTTTCCAGGCTTTCCAGAAGTTTTAGCAAGTTGCTTTCTATCTGTCAGCATGTTGATTAAAGATGATTTCCCAACATTTGACCTGCCTATAAAAGCAAATTCGGGTAATGACGATTTTGGGCAATCGGATACCTTGGCGTTACTGACTACAAAAGATGCGCTTTTGACACGCATGATTACAAATTATTATCACGTAGCCAGCTTGACAAAATCGTATTAAAACGGTCAGGGTGTTCCATCATGGGTGCGTGACCACATTTGTCAATCCAATATAAAGTAGAATCGGGGAGGAGTCTATTAAACTCTTCTCCAACGTTTGGCGGGGTAACCGCATCTTGCTTACCCCAAATAATACCCGTAGGCACCTTGATGCTTGGTAAGTCTTTGGCCATGTTGTGACGAATAGCACTTTTGGCAATCGTTAAGATTTTGATAAGTTTTTTCCTGTCATTTACAGTCTCGAATACGTCATCTACCACTTCTTTGGAAGCAATGATTGGATCGTAAAACACATCTTGTGTTTTCTTTTTGATGTATTCATAATCTTCGCGTTTTGGGTAACTTTCCCCCATGGCGTTTTCATACAGCCCTGAGCTTCCTGTAATGACCAGTCCTTTGACCTTTTCTGGAAAGAGATTCGTGTGAAGCAGGCCAATGTGCCCCCCGAGCGAGTTCCCTATCAAGACTACTTTTTCTTCCCCCAAATGTGTAATAAAATCACGAAGGTAAATTGCAAATTGTTTTACATTGGTCTTTAACAACGGCAAATCATATAGTGGTAATTGCGGAATAATAACCTTGTATCCAACGGTTGAGAAATGCGCTGCAACGCCGTCAAAATTACTCAAGCCTCCCATTAAACCATGAAGAATAATAAGCGGGGTTCCTTCGCCCTTTTGGTAGTACGTGTAGGACCCAGATACTTTTAGAGAATTGTGCATGTTGTCAAATCAGATACAAATATAGGTAAATAAACCCCAAGCAAATGTCATTAATTTACCTGTTTGTAAAACACCTCTTCTGTCAATTTCTTTAATTTCTATAAAACATATTGCTTTTAATGGACTGATTTTAAAGGTATTAGTCGCTGTTTATTGGGCAGTAAGATAACTTATTAACAAAGTGGTAAAATGTGGTAAAATGTGGGAAATAATATGTAATTTTGACTCATACCTAAGGGTAAAAACCATAGACTTTGTCGCATTTAATTGGAACATATCAGTGTAAAGCAGACCCTAAAGGACGGGTTAAAATTCCCACAGCCCTTTCCAAGCAGTTGGCTGGCGCACGTCAAGAGGCTTTTGTAGTGAAGCGTGCTGTTTTTCAGCCATGCCTAGAGTTGTATTCGTTAAAAGAATGGAATGCTTTAATGGCCAAGGTGAACAAACTCAACAGGTTTAAGAAAAAAAATAACGATTTTATACGACGCTTTACAGCGGGAGTTAAGATTGTCGAGCTAGATGCTACAGACAGGCTACTTATTCCCCGTGATTTAGCGCAATTTGCAGAAATAGAGAAAGCGGTCGTGCTTTCTGCCGCAGTCAATATCATAGAAATATGGGATAAAGATCGCTATGAAAAAGCGATAGATGAAGCAGCTGTTGACTTTGCTGCCTTAGCAGAAGAGGTAATGGGAGACGATGAAGACGATGTATCATAGCCCAGTTTTGCTTGCTGCGTCTGTTTCAGGATTAAATATTCATCCTGCTTCGGTTTATGTAGATGCAACTTTTGGCGGCGGTGGTCACTCCCAAGAAATTTTAAACATCATGGATGACGAAAGCAAATTATTTGCTTTTGATCAAGACGAAGACGCACAACGCAATGCTATAGACGATAGTCGTTTTACTCTCATTCCTCAAAACTTTGGCTATTTAAAGCGTTTTATGAAGTTTCATAAAATCGATAAAGTTGATGGAATTCTTGCTGATTTGGGTGTTTCTTCACATCAGTTTGATACACCAGACCGTGGTTTTTCTATTCGTTTTGATGGGCCGCTGGACATGCGTATGAACCACCACCAAGAGCTTACGGCAAAACAAATTGTTAATACCTACAGCGAAACAGCACTGGCAGATTTGTTTTTTGCTTACGGGGAACTGCGCAATGCTAAAAAAATCGCCCAACTCATAGTACAAGAGAGGCCATGCCAAATTGCAACAACCATGCAGCTCAACGAAGTGTTTTTACCTGTGCTGCCTAAGGGGAACGAACATAAGGTATTGGCTAAAATTTACCAAGCCCTTCGGATGGAAGTCAACAAAGAAATTGAAGTGTTACAATCCTTTTTAACTCAATCCAAAGATGTGTTAAGGTCGGGCGGGCGTCTGAGTGTAATCAGCTACCATTCCCTTGAAGACCGAATGGTCAAAAGGTTTATTCAGAACGGAAATTTTGATAGCGAACCAGAAAAAGATGACTTTGGAACCCCCACAT
>JBDQNA010000007.1:0-18632 GCA_040261965.1 Flavobacteriaceae bacterium | reverse complement strand
GGATATGACTCAACGCTCGTAGCGCTTGAGGACAGTACATCCCAAGAAGCACTTCTCGAGACTATCGCAAAATTAAACAACGACCCCCTGCTCGATGGCTTTATTGTGCAACTGCCCCTTCCCAAACACATTGATGAGGAAGTGGTGCTTCATGCCATTAATCCAAATAAAGATGTAGATGGATTTCATCCTACCAATTTTGGTAAAATGGCATTAGGCATGGAAACGTTTATTCCTGCAACTCCTTTCGGAATCATGGAGCTCCTCAAGCGCTACAAGCTAGATATTAGTGGGAAACACGCCGTCGTAATTGGACGCAGTCATATTGTAGGCAGACCCATGAGTATTTTACTTTCGGAAAAAGGGAACCCTGGAAATGCTACGGTCACTCTGACACATAGCAGAACACAAAACCTTGCCGCTATTACCAAGGAAGCAGACATTGTTGTTTCCGCCTTGGGTGTGCCCAATTTTTTAACCGCTGACATGGTTAAAGATGGCGCCATTATCATTGATGTAGGCATTACACGTGTTCCTGACACTAATCATCCCAAAGGTTACGTCATTGTTGGTGACGTTCACTATGATGAGGTAAAAGAAAAGGCGAGCCATATAACACCTGTGCCTGGTGGAGTAGGCCCCATGACCATTGCTATGCTGTTGCAAAATACGATGTTGGCCTACCAACGTAATCAAGACTAATGCGACCTGATCTTAAAGATGCTGTTGCGGCTGGCCTTGCACTTCCCCTGATGGAAGCATTTTATACCATTCAAGGAGAGGGCTATCACAAAGGCAGCGCTGCTTTTTTTATTCGTATTGGCGGTTGTGATGTGGGGTGTCACTGGTGTGATGTCAAGGAAAGTTGGGATGCTAATTTACATCCACCCACACATATTGAAGAGATCGTTGCACAAGCCAAATCCTACGCCGATACTGTGGTCGTAACAGGTGGTGAGCCTCTTATGTGGAACATGAAACCACTCACGGAGGCATTACAAGCAGCTGGTATGAAAACCCATATCGAAACTTCTGGCGCCTATCCACTTTCTGGAAAATGGGATTGGATATGTCTGTCTCCAAAGAAGCGGATGCTACCAAAACCAGAAATATATACTGCAGCTGATGAGCTGAAAGTGATTATTTACAACAGAGACGATTTACAGTTTGCAGAAAAACAAGCTCTAGGAGTTGTCAATAGCTGCAAATTATACCTACAGCCCGAGTGGAGCAGAAGAGATTCAGCCATTCCCCTTATAGTCACACACGTATTGGAAAACCCTAAATGGATGGCGTCATTGCAAACGCACAAATACCTTAAAATCCCATAGTGATAGATTTAGAGAAGCTACCCGACTATGCCGCCAAGGTTGCGCATGAAAATGCCAAGTATTTAAAAAAACTTAGGGGTCGAAAGCCCAGACAACTTGACACGATCATGGGGGAGTTGCACGACCAAGCTTTTCAAGAAATAGATTGTTTATCCTGCGCCAACTGTTGCAAAACTACCGGACCATTATTTATCCCTTCTGACATCAAACGTATAAGTAAGCGTTTAAAAATGCGCCCAACAGATTTTGAAACAACCTATCTTAGGGTAGATGAAGATGGCGACAAAGTGCTACAACAACTGCCTTGCCCTTTTTTAGGGGCAGATAACTATTGTGGTATTTACGAAGACCGACCCAAAGCCTGTCGTGAGTTTCCCCATACCAATAGGGCGAAATTTCATCAAATAACTCAAATAACAGCAAAGAACGTTGAGGTCTGTCCAGCGGTCTATACCATGATAGAACGACTAAAAGTAGCTTTGCCACAATAAGTATTACATTTAACCTTTAATTATAGACTGTGGGTTTTACTTGGTTTATTGCAAAGCGTATCATTGGAAATCGAAAGCACAAGCGTAGTGTTTCTGGTCCCATAATTTTCATTGGAATTATCGCCATTGCTTTGGGTGTAATTACCATGCTTATTGCCCTAGGCACAGGGGTTGGGCTTAAAAACAAAATTGGAGATAAAGTAGCAGCTTTTAGTGGACACGTTCGTGTAACTGCCCTTGGCAATAGCCAGCATCAAGAAACCTTAAAGCCACTTGATAATGCGATTAGCTATTATAATCAACTGCAAAAATTACCCAATATAGCTACAGTTCAATCAGTTGCCTATGTACCAGGAGTTATTTTGAATAATACCGCATTTGACGGCATCGTTTTTAAGGGCATTGATGAAAATTTTAATAGCAATTTCTTTTCTTTTTATGGAATGTCTCAATCCATTGCCATGCCAACTAAGAATGAAATATGGATTTCAGTAGAATTGGCAAAAAAGCTATCCGTAACAATTGGGGATAGGGTACCACTTTACTTTGCTTCCTCTCAAACAACCATGCCCAAACGGAGAAGCTGTACGATTATAGGCTTATTTAATACGGGTTTTGCGGACTATGACGACACCTATATTTTAGGTCACTTGGATATAGTCCGTTCATTATATGGGTGGGGTGAGAATCAAGTAGGTGCTTTTGAGATTTTTCTTCATGACGACCATAATTTAGATCTTGATACGAATACCATTTATGACAGGGTTGATGCTATTGTAGATGTACAGCATATTGAAGAACAGTTCCCAGAAATTTTCAATTGGATTAGATTATTTGGCACAAATATATCCCTGATCATCATCATCATGATTGTTGTTGGAGGCGTTAACATGATTACGGCACTTTTGGTACTTATTCTGGAGCAGACACAGCTCATTGGTATAACACGTGTTTTGGGTGCGAAAGTGGGTACTTTGCAGCACCTTTTTCTTATACAGGGCGCTTATTTGATTGGTGTTGGACTTATATGGGGTAACTTGATTGGTTTGGGCTTGTTGTTTATACAACACCAGACTGGCTTTATTTCCCTTGATCCGGGCACCTATTACGTAAAGGAAGTACCCATCTATATGGATGTTGCTACGGTACTCTGGCTCAACGGATTAACATTAGCTGTATGCTTGGTGCTTTTGGTATTGCCTTCTTTTATTATTTCGCGTATACCACCTACGCAAGTACTCAAAATCAATCCTTAGACATTGGTTAGCGTAACTCCATTATGTACCTTTGCCAGATGCAATACATAGAAAATATTCTAGGTGCTATTGGGAATACACCGCTTATTAAGTTAAATAAAATTACTTCTGAATTAGATGCTTTGGTGTTGGCCAAAGTGGAGTTTTTTAATCCCGGAAATTCTGTTAAAGACCGCATGGCCTTGAAAATGGTTGAAGATGCTGAAGCAGATGGGCGTCTCAAACCTGGCGGAACCATAGTTGAAGGTACTTCTGGAAATACGGGAATGGGATTGGCACTAGCTGCTATTATTAAGGGTTATAAGCTGATTTGTGTCTCCACAGATAAGCAGTCCAAAGAAAAGTTTGATATACTACGCGCCGTTGGGGCAGAAGTTATTGTGTGCCCTACAGATGTTGCGCCTGAAGATCCACGTTCTTATTATTCGACCTCGAAGCGCATAGGCGAAGAAACCCCAAACGCTTGGTATGTAAACCAATACGACAACCCCTCCAATGCCGTGGCACATTACGAGCAAACAGGTCCTGAAATTTGGAAACAGACAGAAGGAAAAATCACACACTTTGTGGTGGGAGTGGGTACCGGTGGTACCATTTCTGGAGTTGGTAAATACCTAAAAGAACAAAACCCTGATATTAAAATATGGGGAATTGACACCTATGGCTCTGTCTTTAAAAAATATCACGAAACGGGTATTTTTGACGAAAAGGAAATTTACCCCTATATCACTGAGGGAATAGGTGAAGATATATTGCCTGAAAATGTAGACTTTGATATTATTGATGGCTTTGAAAAAGTAACCGACAAAGACGCTGCTGTATACACACGCAAACTGGCCCGTGAAGAAGGTATCTTTGCGGGAAACTCTTGTGGTGCTGCAGTTAAGGGAGTGTTGCAACTCAAAAAACACTTTGGTCCAAACGATGTGGTTGTGGTCCTATTGCACGATTCCGGAAGTCGTTATGTAGGCAAGATGTACAACGACCAATGGATGCAGGAAAAGGGCTTTTTGTAAGTCTTATATGCTAGCAAAGGCTGCTGCTCCAAACAGGAGGCTTATCAAGAATAACAGGAGATAAATACCCAATACAACTGCCGTTAAAACACCTGTTAACTTCCAATAGGATTTTAGGTTTTTCAATCCATCTTCCAGCAGTGCGCTATTGTATTCATATACGGCTGCTTTGATACGAATGGAAAAGCGATACAGATAAAGACTAAGGAAAAAATAGATAGCAGCAAAAAAAAGGTAAAAAACAGTTAGGGCTCCTGTCCCTATGGTGTCTATTTCGCTTACACCATAACTACTGTCCATTCCACTAAACATGGCAAGAATACTACTCAGAAACAGCGCTGAAATTACTATAATTCCAGTGATGATAAAACCTAAAATGGATAGAAAATGAGTCCATTTTCTTGTTTGATTTAGGTAGCTGATTCCAATTGAAGTTAATTTTAATTCTGAATTCATAATAAGAGATTTATAGGTTAATGTTTGAACGCCCCTATTGAAACAACAATAGCACACCAAATAAGCCCTTATATGATTTATGAAAATAATAATGAAGAACAGATTTGGAGTTTGTTCTGTACTAAATTAGTGAAAATTTAGGTTTAATCACCATCAGGGTGTTCATTATGACCTTCATCATTGTGTATGGTATTTACAGTTTCAGAAGCACCCGTTCTTATTTCGGCATGCATGATTTCACCACCTGTTGTTCCTGTTTCCTTGGCAAAAAACAATACCACTATTGTTAAAATAATTGTGAGGTAGTCTATCCACCTTCTAAATGACTTCTGCTTTAAGTGTACCCAAATCCCAACCAACGAAAAACCACCTAATACATACATGGTCCACGAAAAGGTCTCTGCTGCTTCTTCGTGCATTTGCATATATTTTTCTTCAACTCCAGGGAGATCTTCTATGAAGTGCTCAGCAGCTTCTCCACTAGAATAGGCAGCAACAGTTAGCAGTGCAGCCATGATGTAAAATATAAATGCCGTTCGCTGTAATATGCTGGATTTTAAAATCCCTCCTGCGATGAGCAGTATTAAGCCTACTAGAGGCAGGATAATGGGAAAATGATTAATGGCTAAATGTAGGTGTGCTTCATTCATGATTTCTATTTTCAAATGGTTATTTTAAATAGATGACCAACCCATGCGGTTAGGCCCATTGCGATGGTGCCCCAAAAACTTATTCTAATGATTGCTTTAAAAACGCTGGAGCCTCCCGTTTTTGCAACTACGATTCCCAATAGAATTAAAAAAAATAGGGCAGCAACATAGAGTATGTATTTCAAGTGTTGTACGGGAAATGTAAGTACTACAACTAGCGGAAGGGTGCCGCCAGAAATAAAGGCCAAACAGCTTTAAATAGCCGCTTGAATCGGTTTGGCTTTGCTTATCTCATTTAATCCAAGCTCATCTCTGACATGCGCTGCTAGTGCATCGTGTTTAGTAAGTTCTTCCGCAACGATTTGGGCTGTTCGTTTCTTTAGTCCTCTTTTTTCATAAATTGCCGCCAATAGTTTAAGCTCAGCCTCAGGCATTTCTGCTAATTCCTTTTTTTCTCTTTCTATATCCGAATGTTCAATATCTGTCTGAGAACTCACTGACACATACTCTCCTGCCGCCATAGACAAAGCACCAGCTATAAGTCCTGCAAGTGTGGCTAGAACAATGGTTTCGCTATTGTCACTAGCTGCGGCAACGCCAATGGCGATACTAGCTGTGGATAAAATGCCGTCGTTTGCTCCCAAAACAGCCGCCCTTAGCCAATTGCTTTTTTGAATGTAATGGTTATCTAAATAGTCGTCAATATTGGGTTCAAATTCCGTCATTTGCTTAGCATATTGGATACGCAGATAAATAGTTATTTACCCTCAAGAAAATGCCCAAAAAACCAAATTATACACTTTCGGAAGTAGAACAGACTTGGGGTCTCGCCAGTATGAGTTGAATAGTGTACTAGTATTACTAAAGTAATAAAATATTTGGATTAGCGCAGCACCTTGGAGGGAAACACCACGGTGCTTTGGTGTCCATCCGTACCTACAGCAGCTACGCCAAACAAATAATTATCTAACACAATCCCCTCAAGGACGGTTTCTGTGGTATTGCCCACATATCTGCTAAACTGCCAGGTAGGTGCGGTAGTATCGCGCCAATATACCATATAGCCCGCTGTGTTTGGGCTTTCGGAAGCCTTCCATTGCAATCGAGTGCTAGGGGCTACTACACCACCTATGGCAACTTCTTTTGGTGCAGCTGGTGCCCAAGCCAAGGATGCTAACGATATGGCATTTACCGCCGTAAGCTTCGCTGCATAGGTTGCATTTACGCCAGACAATACATCGCCATAAGCGATACCGTCTTGGTTGCGAATATCCTGATGCTGGCGGTTGTAGTTTTCATGGGCTTCCATAATACGTATTCCTGCAAAACCAACATCGTTGAAAGGGCGATGGTGACCACCACGACCAAATCGGTCTAAACGATAAATTAGGAGGGGATTCATCTCGGGCATATACGTTTTGGTCGTTTTGTGGACGTAGCGTGCCAATTGTCGAGAAATACCATCTACTTCACCTCCGTAAAAACGGCGTTGCTTGCGTGCACGCTCGGTTTCGGTGGGGGATGTAGGTTCAGAGAAAATGCGAAAACTGCGGTTGTCAATGACACCATCTACCCCCTCAATATTACCAATCATATCGTTGTTTAGCACCCCGATAATTTCCCAGTTATTATCCAAGGCATATTGCGCTAGACCTTTTCCACCGTACAGCCCTTGTTCCTCTCCTGAGAGTCCCACATAAACAATACTGTTTGCAAAATGATATTTTGATAATACCCTTGCCGCTTCAATTGCGCCTGCCATTCCTGTGGCATTATCGTTCGCACCTGGCGAATCAGACGTAAAGTCATTGGGGTCGCTGACCCTAGAGTCGATATCCCCACTCATGATGACATATCTATTTGGGTGAACACTACCACGCTGTATGGCAACAATATTGTTGATCCAAACATCACGTGTCAGGCGTCGCCCATCAGCCTTAAACATATTTTTCTGTTCAAAAATGTCAAGACAGTTCCCACAATCAGCGCTTATTTCAGTAAAAGATTTTTTGATCCACCTTCGGGCAGCGCCTATCCCCCTTGTTTTCGATAGTGTATCGCTTAAGGTATGTCGGGTGCCAAAGTTAGCCAGCGTCTCAACATCAGAAACAATACGATTGGCAGATACAGCCCCAATAATGTCATACATTCGAGTGTCTTGCTGTCCATAAGCAAGACAAACAGTAAAAAGAACGAGTACGAGACGATACATATTAGAAGCAATAATTGTTTTCAGAGGCTACCTTATCAGCAACTTTATTACGCAATTCAATTACATTGGGATATTCCATGTATTTGGTGAATCGTTTGAGTCCCATTAGTAAGGCTTTTTGTTCATCGCCTTGGGCAAAGCTCAGGATGGCTTCACGGCCTTTGGTATTGATTTTTTCAACTGCTTGATAGAGATACAACTGACTAAGTGCCACTTGATATTCTTGCGCTTCTAGCCCATATGTGCCCACATTCTTTTCAGCCCTTAATACAGCAGATTCTGCCATATAGACTTCTATTAGAATATCAGCTACGGCCAGCAATAGTTGTTGGTGTGCTTCAAGCTCGGTACCGTATTTCTGTACGCCTGCACCTGCGATCATCAAAAAGACCTTTTTAAGGTTTTTAAGGATGTGTTTTTCTTGGCTCATAGGTTCGCTAAAATCAGGGATAGAAAAGTCAGGAATTCCTAAAAGCTCTTCGCCCACAGCTGTGGCAGGACCTATTAAATCCAATTGCCCTTTCATGGCTTTTTTGATGAGCATACCTACAGAAAGCATGCGGTTGATTTCGTTAGTCCCTTCATAGATTCGTGCAATACGCGTATCGCGCCAAGCCGTTTCCATGGGCATGTCAGCTGAAAAGCCCATACCACCCATAATTTGAATACCTTCATCAGCTGTTATTTGAGTTTGTTCAGAACAGGCAACTTTTAGTATAGAGCATTCAATCACATATTCCTCAACGCCCTTTAATTCTGCTTCTTGATGGCTATTTCCAGCAGCTTCGCGAAGTGCAATGCGGTCTTCAATATCCTTTGCAGCTCTGTAGCAAGCCGCCTCACCGGCATATAAAAAGGTGGCCATGTTGGCAAGTTTTTGTTTGATGGCACCAAAGTTTGCAATCGGTGTTTTGAACTGAACACGCTGATTGGCAAAGCTCACAGCTTCGTTAAGCACACGTCTTTGTCCATCTAAGGTTGCTACTGCTAGCTTGATGCGACCGACGTTTAAGGCATTCATGGCAATTTTAAAACCATTGCCGCGGTCTGATAACATATTTTCTACGGGAACTTTGGTGTCGCTGAAAAATACTTGTCGCGTTGACGAGGCATGAATACCAAGTTTTTTTTCTTCTTCACCCATAGAAATGCCATTCTCAGGATCATTTGGTATGATAAAGCCCGTAATGTTTTTATCATCTTCTATACGTGCAAATACAATCATCAAATCGGCGTAACCCGCATTGGAAATCCATATTTTTTGTCCAGAAATAAGGTAATGCGTACCATCCTCAGATAGCACAGCCTTGGTCTTTCCGCTGTTGGCATCCGAGCCGGCCGTAGGTTCCGTAAGACAGTAACAACCTATCCACTCACCACTGGCTAATTTTGGAACGTATTTTTTCTTTTGCTCTTCGTTTCCATAGAGAACGATTGGCATGGTACCTATTCCTGTATGGGCACCAAAAGCAGTAGATAAGGAACCGGAAGCCCCTGAAATATATTCACATACCAGCATGGTATCTACAAAGCCCATACCCATACCACCATAAGCTTCGGGAACGCTAACGCCCAAAAAGCCCATTTCACCAATTTTACGCATCAGCTCAAAGGTGTAATCATAGTCTTTGTTGTCAAAACGTTCACGCGCTGGCCAAACCTCCCGGTCTACAAACTCTTGAATCGCCTCGCGCATCATGCGTTGTTCTTCGTTAAATTCTTCTGGAGTGAAGATGTCTTGTGCCTTGGTGTCCTGTAAAATAAAGGCACCACCACGGGTTAGTTTACGTGCTGCTGTTTCCATAAGTTGATTTTATTGTCGTTCAAAAATACCGGCTGCGCCCTGTCCTGTTCCCACACACATGGTCACCATACCGTATTTGTTATCTCTTTTTTTCATCTCGTCAAATAATTGCACCGAAAGTTTTGCGCCGGTGCACCCAAGTGGGTGTCCAAGTGCAATGGCGCCTCCATTAACATTTATGATGTCCGGGTTTAATCCCAAGGTTCGTATTACAGCCAAAGACTGAGAAGCAAAGGCTTCATTTAGTTCAATCAATTCAATGTCTTCTTGTTTCATCCCGGCTTGCTTCAGTGCTTTAGGAATAGCTGCCAAAGGACCTATTCCCATGATGCGTGGGGGTACGCCCGCTGCGGCATAGCTCACCATACGTGCAATAGGAGTAACCCCTAATTCTTTGATCATGTCTTCACTCATAACCAATACCATTGCTGCGCCATCACTGGTTTGTGAGGCATTACCCGCAGTTACTGATCCACCAGCCGAAAATACTGGGCGAAGTTTAGCTAATTTATCGATGGCTGTATCTGCACGTGGACCTTCGTCAGTGTCCACCACATAGTTGCGTGTTTTTTTGGTGTTGCCTTCCAAATAGGTTTCTTCAATATTTATGGGAACAATTTGCGCTTTAAAGGCACCGTTTTCAAGTGCAGCAAGTGCTTTTTGATGTGAGCCATAAGAAAACACGTCTTGGTCTTCACGTGAAATATTGTATTCCTTAGCAACAGCCTCTGCTGTAAGTCCCATTCCCCAATAGTAATCTTCTTTACCATTTTTTACCAATTCATAATCAGGAACGGGCTTGTATCCACCAAAGGGAATATAACTCATGCTCTCTGAGCCTCCTGCGATAATGCAGTCTGCCATACCAGATTGTATCTTGGCTGTTGCCATAGCGATGGTCTCTAAGCCAGAGGCACAGTAGCGGTTTACAGTAACTCCTGGAACCGAATCCGTTTCCAGTCCCATAAGTGAGATAAGTCGTGCCATGTTGAGCCCTTGTTCTGCTTCGGGCATGGCATTTCCAACAATGACATCATCGATGCGTTTTTTGTCTAATTCAGGAATGCTGTTCATCAGGTAGGCAACCGTCTCAGCGGCGAGTTCATCTGGACGCTTAAAGCGGAATAGTCCCCGTGGTGCTTTTCCAACGGCGGTGCGATATGCCCGTACGATATAAGCTGTTTTCATTTTTTTAATTTTTTGATGTTCAGTAATTAATTCAGTCTATTAGCGTTGTCAATTAGTTGCGTAAGGGTTTTCCTGTTTTGAGCATATGTTGAATGCGCTCCAGTGTTTTTCGTTCTGCACAAAGCGATAAAAAAGCCTCCCTTTCGATGTCTAGCAAATAGCGTTCGCTTACCTGAGTAGCTTGCGACAAATCACCTCCTGCCATTACATAGGCGAGTTTGTTGGCGATTTTTTGATCGTGTTCCGAAATATAGTGTCCTGCTTCCATGCTATCTGTACCCACCAAAAACATACCCAAAGCTTGTTTTCCGAGAACTTTAATGTCTGTGCGTTGTTTGGGTTGTGTATAGCCACGCTGTGCCATAAGTAGTGCTTCTTGCTTGGCAATACTCAACTGCTGTTTTCCGTTGACCACAACGACATCCTTTCCTTTTTGGAGGATGCTAAAATCATAGGCCTCATAGGCCGAGGTCGCCACTTTTGCCATACCTATGGCCAAGAAATGTTCTTGGAGTACATTTAGCTCAACGTCGTTTTTTCGAAACATATCTGCAGCACGTAAGGTCATTTCCTTAGAACCACCACCACCCGGAATAACTCCAACGCCAAACTCCACCAAACCGATATAGGTTTCTGCTGCGGCCACTACTTTATCCGCGTGCATGGATAGCTCACAGCCCCCACCAAGCGTTAGCCCGTGTGGTGCAGCTACTGTGGGTACGCTAGAATAGCGCATCCGCATCATGGTATCTTGGAAGTATTTGATGGCCATATTCAGCTCATCATATTCCTGCTCTACCGCTAACATAAATATCATACCCAAATTAGCACCTGCCGAGAAATTGGCGCCGTTATTGCCTACCACAACTCCTTCATATCCTAGTTCTGCTAGATCAATACCTTTATTAATACCCTGCAAGACACCTGCACCGATAGTATTCATTTTTGAACGGAACTCGATATTTAAAATACCATCACCAAGATCAATCACCGAGCATTCTTTGTTTTGCCAGATGGTTTTGTTTTCTCGTACGTGATCTAAAATAATAAAGGCTTCTTGTCCGGGGACGGACACAAATTTCTCTTTCTCAATATTGTAATAGTGCGGCTTATTTTCTTTGAGTTGATAAAAGCCAGTAGCACCACTAGCTGCCAGTGCTTCAATCCAAGGAGCAACGGGGTGCCCAGCTTCTTTGATTAGCGTGATACCCGCTGAAAGCCCAACAGCATCCCATAATTCAAATGGCCCGTGCTCCCAACCAAAGCCCGCTTTCATGGCTTCGTCTATTTGGTAAAGCGCGTCCGATATTTCAGGAATACGGTATTGCACATAGGCAAAGGTTTCGCCTAAAACAGTGCGGTAGAACTCTGCTGCTTTGTCTTTTCCATTTATCAATATCGGGAAACGATCGGCGACACGTTCAACTGTTTTTGTTTTTTCAAGCGTAGCAAAAGAAACTTTCTTTTTTGAGCGATACGTCATGGTTTCCAAGTCTAATACTTGTATCTCCGACTTTCCTTCCTTGGTTTTGATTTTTTTGTAAAAGCCTTGCCCCGATTTACTTCCTAGCCACTGCTCGTCCATCATTTTTTGAATAAAATCGGGCAATACAAAACTGTCACGACGCTCATCGTCTGGGCAGTTTTCATGCAAGCCTTTAGCAACGTGTACTAGGGTGTCTAGTCCCACAACGTCTACTGTTCTAAAGGTGGCAGACTTAGGTCGCCCCATAACAGGACCTGTTAGCTTATCCACTTCCTCCACAGTCAATCCCATGGGTTTCATTTGGTGAAATAGACTCTGAATACAAAAGATACCAATACGGTTCCCAATAAAAGCGGGGGTGTCTTTGGCCAGTACAGCTGACTTACCTAAAAAGCGTGTACCGTAGTCCATAAGGAAGTCAATAACCTCGGGTTTACAGCTAGTCCCTGGCACGACTTCAAACAATCTGAGGTAACGTGGAGGGTTAAAAAAGTGCGTTACGCAGAAGTGTTCTTGAAAGTCTTTGGATCTCCCCTTGTTCATAAATTTGATAGGAATCCCAGAAGTGTTGGAACTTACGAGGGTTCCTGGTGTTCTGTGTTGCTCTACTTGATCAAATACGAGTTTTTTGATATCCAGTCGTTCAACGACTACTTCAATAATCCAATCCACTTCTGAAAGCTTGGACATATCGTCTTCAAAATTTCCTGTTTGAATGCGTGCTTTAAAACTCGGATGATAGAGCGGCGCAGGTTTGCTCTTGATGGCTGTTGTGAGATTGGTTGTAACTATTCGGTTACGTACTACAGCATGTGTGGTGTCTAGCCCTTTTTTCTTTTCAAGATCATTAGGTTCTTTGGGCACAATGTCCAGTAGCAATACCTCAACACCAATATTGGCAAAGTGGCAGGCTATCCCGGCGCCCATGATTCCTGACCCTAATACGGCTACTTTCTTTATGCGTCTGTTCATAGGTAGGTTATTTATAAATATTTTTTGATTGTATGAGTTCGATGATGGTTTCGGATACCTCTCTAAAGGTTTCCAGTTTTTTTGCATCTAAGTGTTGCGCTACTCTTTCATTGAATTTCAACACAAATGATTTTGACAAATCTCTTTTTTCTAGCCCTGCTGTGGTGAGTTTAAGCAGTACGCTTCTGCCGTCATCAGGGTTGGGTTCCCTTAAAATCAACCCCTTGTTTTCGAGTGTCTTTAGTGTTCTGGAAAGGCTGGTGGCTTCCATGCCCATTTTTGGTGCAATAGCCGTTGAAGGTGTTCCGTGAATAGGATCAATGGATAATAATGCCAACCCTGTTGCCATTGAAGTCTCATGTTTGGCAGCTTCCTCGTTATACATTTTAGCTATGGCTTGCCATGCTGCTCGATATAACGCGTCAATAGTTGGGTACGAAGTTGTTACTTGCATACCCCAAACATACAAAAAAATACTATGCACGCATAGTATTTTTATGCGGTATATATATTTTCTATAAGTGCGGTAAATTTTTCCTTGAGGACTTTTCGCTTTAATTTCATGGTAGGCGTCAGGTGTCCGCCATCTACAGACCATACATCTGGTGTAAGGCGTATTTCTTTTACTTTTTCCCATTGGCCAAAACGTTCGTTGATGCTATTTACTTCATCCATAACTTTGTTTTGGACATCTGCATTTTCGCACCATGTTGTCTGGTCAGTGGAAAGATGTAGTTGTTTTTCTTTTGCCCAGGCTTCTACGGCTTCAAAGTTTAGTTGAATTAAAGCAGCTGGAAATTTTTGGTTTTCACCAATCACCATAATTTGTTCTATAAATACAGATTGTTTCATGGCATTTTCAATGACTTGTGGTGCTATATATTTTCCTCCAGAAGTCTTGAACATTGCTTTTTTTCGATCGGTTATTTTTAAAAATCCATCTGCATCAATATGTCCTATATCTCCTGTGTAAAAATAGCCGTTTTTAAGAACCTCATTGGTTTTTTCTTCATCTTTATAGTAGCCCATCATGATGTTAGGTCCTTTACATAAGATTTCACCATCATCGGCTATTTTGACTTCGACCTTGTCAATTATTGGCCCAACAGTTCCTATGCGCATTTTTCCATCGCGCATGTCATTTACCGAAACTACTGGGGACGTTTCCGTAAGTCCATAGCCTTCAGCTACTGTCATGCCTGCGGCTGTAAACACACGTGCTAACCTAGGTTGAAGCGCTGCGCTTCCAGAAGCAATTAGGTCTAGCTTTCCACCAAGTGCTTCTTTCCATTTGCTAAAAATAAGCTTGCGAGCAATCTTTAATTTCTGTTCATACCACCAACCGTTTTGGCCGTAAGGCTCGTACTGCAATCCTAAATCAACAGCCCAGTAAAATAGTTTTTTCTTGATGCCAGTTAAGTCTGCACCCTTTGCGTAAATTTTGTCATACAACTTCTCCAAAAGTCTTGGCACAGCAGTCATAACGCTTGGCTGTATTTCTTTGAGGTTTTCTCCGATGGTCTCCAGCGACTCAGCAAAATATATTTGCGTTCCAGAATAAACATAAAGATAGAGAAGCATGCGCTCATAGATGTGGCACATGGGTAAAAAGCTCAAGGCTTTTGCGTTTCCGTATGTTAATGGCAATCTCTTTTGGCTTGCAATGACATTGCTTACAATATTTTGATGGCTTAACATCACTCCTTTTGGTCTTCCAGTAGTACCAGAGGTATAGATGATGGTAGCTAAGTCCGCCTCATGAATGGCTTCTTTACGTCCCTGAATTTCTTGCAGTTGTGCTTTTGTTGGCTGATCGGTTAGTAAGGCTTCAAAAGTATCACAACCCTCAATTTTGTCAAAGCTAAATACGTTTTCAATTTTTGGGCAGTCGGATTGAATTTCGCGCACCTTATCCAATACTTCACTGTCAGAAACAAAACAGAATTTCACCTCTGCGTGGTTCATAATATAGGCGTAATCGTCCGAAGAAATGGTTGGATAGATGGGGACATTTATACCGCCAATTTGTGCCATGGCATAGTCTGCAAGTACCCACTCTGTTCTATTAGTAGACGAAATCATAGCAATTTTATCGCCTGCTGCAACGCCCAACGAAAGTAGCTTAGCGCTCAAGTTGTTGCCAAGTTCTTTAACTTCTGGTGTGGATAAGCCAACCCATTGCCCTGTAGTTTTTGAATTTACGGCGTTTTCTAACGGTTTGTCAGTTGCCATTATATCAATAAAATCAAAAAGTCTTTTGGGTGTTCTCATACTTGAAAGCGTTTTTTTGCACAATTGCTAATATTCAAAAAAACGATATTTTTTTGATTTTACCTACTCAAAATCCATTTGTAAGCATCTTCGAAGGCCATTATCCAAGGGCTGACCTGATCGGAACGGTTGTCGGGGTAGCTTCCCCAGTTCCATGGGAATATCGCACGCTCAAGGTGTGGCATCATGACCAAGTGACGTCCATCGTCGCTGCTGAGCATGGCGGTATTGTAGTCCGATCCATTGGGATTTGACGGGTATGAATCATAAGCGTACTTACCTGCGATTGCATAGTTGCTTTTGTCTTTAGGGAATATAAACTTGCCTTCGCCATGAGCTGCCCAAATACCTAACCTGCTTCCTTGCAAACTATTGAGCATAATGGCTGGACTTTCTTCAATAACTACGTCGGTAAAAATACATTCAAATTTACCAGAGTCATTGTGTTCCATTTTTGGTTTTTCATTTGCTGTAGGGTGCAGCAAGCCTAATTCGATGAAAAGTTGACATCCGTTACACACACCCAAACTCAAGGTGTCGGGTCGGGCAAAAAACTGCTCAATGGCTTTTTTTGCTTTTTCGTTGTACTTGATGGTTCCCGCCCAACCTTTTGCTGAACCCAGTACATCTGAATTTGAAAAACCGCCAACGGCTACCAGCAGTTGCACATCACTCAAATCTTCTCTGCCAGAAGTTAAATCTGTCATGTGCACATCCTTTACTTCAAATCCTGCCAAATACATCATATAAGCCATTTCACGCTCAGAATTGCTTCCTTTTTCGCGTAACACAGCAGCTTTAATTTTGCGTGTAGGTTGCGGATTTATGGCCCCTTCAAAACGCTCAGGAAAACTGAACTTCAGGGGAGTTTTGTCAAAAGAATCAAAACGCTCTTTTGATTTTGTCTCCCCGCTTTGTTTACGATCAAGAAGATAAGAACTCTTAAACCAGTATTTTCTGTAGGTTGCAACATCTAATGAGCACGCTAGACCGTCCCCTTTGATTTCAAGACTATTTGTTTTAGTTGGTGTGCCTATTTTGACAATACCAATTCCCTTTTTCTTCAATCGTGTAGCAACTTCGGGTGCTGTTTGGACCAAAATTCCAACCTGTTCAGAAAGCAAGGTTTGTGCTGCGCCTTTTTCGTTTATCGGGGGCGTAACTGTCATGCCTAAACCGTCTGCAGCAAAACACATTTCAAGTAATGAAGTGATAAGACCTCCAGCACCAATATCATGTCCAGCAGCGATAGTTCCCTTTGCAATTTCTTTTTGCACTTGGCTAAACACTTTCTTAAAATATTTTGCTTTGGCAACATCAGGCGCCACGGTTCCTATACTTTGTTGCAGCTGTGCAAAAGCAGAGCCGCCTAAAGCGGCATTGCCATCTGAGAGGTCAATAAAATACACTGCTCCTCCCTTAGCTTTTAGTTCTGGCTTTACCACTTTGTCAATAGCATCACAGTGACCAGAAGCAGAAATGATAACAGTACCTGGCGCTAGCACCTCTTCGCTTTGGTATTTTTGTTTCATGGAGAGTGAATCCTTTCCTGTTGGGATGTTAATGCCCAATTGTATAGCAAAGTCAGCGCAGGCTTCAACGGCTTCATAAAGACGTGCATCCTCTCCGGGGTTGTTGCATGCCCACATCCAATTGGCAGAAAGACTCACATTACGCAGTCCATTTGCAATGGGTGCCCAAATGATATTGGTCAGGGCTTTAGCAATTGCATTTTTACTCCCTAAGCCAGCATCAATAAGACCAACCAAAGGGGCATGTCCAACAGATGTAGCCATGCCATGAACGCCTTCAAAATCAAGTGCCATCACTCCACAGTTAGCCAAAGGTAACTGGTGAGGTCCTACGCATTGTTGCTGAGCAACACGTCCAGTTACACAACGATCTACCTTATTGGTGAGCCAATCTTTACAAGCCACTGCCTCAAGTTGTAGTAGCCATGCCACTTGTTCTTCAAAAACGTATGTGGCTGGTACAGCAGCATAATTCGTAGCGTGTGTGCTATCTCGCATGATGGTCTTTGGCGTTTTGCCAAAGAAATCCGACAAGTCCAAATCAATTGGTGATAGCTTTGTTGTTTCGTCTTGGATTTGGAAACTGTGATTTTCAGTTACCTCTCCCACTTCAAAAATAGGCGCACGCTCTCTTTCTGCAATTTCTTTGAGCTGTTCCAAACCTTTTGCATCGGTAATCAGTCCCATCCGCTCTTGTGACTCATTTCCAATAATCTCTTTTGCTGAAAGTGTCTGATCCCCGATAGGCAATTTTTCTAGTGCAATTTTTCCACCAACTTCTTCAATAAGTTCAGATAGACAGTTCAGGTGTCCGCCTGCTCCGTGATCGTGTATAGAAATAATAGGGTTTTCATCTGCTTCAACCGCAGCTCGTACAGTGTTGGCAACGCGTTTCTGCATTTCAGGATTGGAACGTTGCACGGCATTTAATTCAATACCAGAGTCAAAGGCACCAGTGTCTGCTGAAGATACTGCAGCTCCTCCCATACCAATACGGTAATTATCACCTCCCATGACAACAATCTTGTCGCCCTTTTTGGGTGTTTGCTTTAGACTTTGTTGCATTTTTCCGTAACCAATGCCACCTGCAAGCATAATAACCTTATCAAAACCAATGGTTTTGCTGTTTTCGTTGTGTTCAAATGTAAGAAGCGAACCAGCAATGAGAGGTTGACCAAACTTATTACCGAAATCAGAGGCACCGTTAGAAGCTTTTATAAGAATATCTTCTGGGTTTTGATATAACCATGGGCGCGGAGCCAATTGTTCCCAAGGTCTGTTAGGTTCAGTTCGTGGATATGCCGTCATGTACACCGCAGTTCCAGCCATTGGAATTGATCCTTGCCCTCCAGCAAGACGGTCACGTATTTCGCCTCCCGAGCCTGTTGCTGCTCCGTTAAAGGGTTCTACAGTTGTGGGGAAGTTGTGCGTTTCTGCTTTGAGCGAAAGCACAGAAGACACCTCTTTTTCTTTATATTCACTTGCTATGTCTGCTCTTTGTGGGGCAAACTGAGTGATAGTAGGACCTTTTACAAAGGCCACATTGTCTTTATAGGCAGACACAACCGTATTGGGATGGGTTGCGGTGGTTTTTTTGATGAGTTTAAATAGCGAACTGGGTTTGGTCACTCCATCAATGACAAATTCACCGTTGAATATCTTGTGTCTACAGTGTTCGGAGTTTACTTGGCTAAAACCAAAAACCTCAGCGTCTGTTAGTTTTCTCTCTATTTTGGTAGCAATTCCCTCTAAGTATGTCACTTCCTCATCAGAAAGCGCCAAACCTTCTTGGATGTTGTATGCTGCTATGTCTTCAATTTCTAAAACAGCTTCTGGTTGAGTAGTTACTGTAAAGATTTCTTGATTTAATTGTGTAAACTTTTCAGAAAGCATGGGATCAAAATCACTCGTATTTTCTGAGCAAACGGTAAAAGATTCTATTCTTAGAATACCTGAAATACCCATGT
>JBDQNA010000089.1:0-5290 GCA_040261965.1 Flavobacteriaceae bacterium | reverse complement strand
GCAGCTTCTGGTGCAGCTTCTTCAGCAGCAGCTTCTTCCGCAGCAGCTTCTTCTGCAGCAGCTTCTGGTGCAGCTTCTGGTGCAGCTTCTTCCGCAGCAGCTTCTTCTGCAGCAGCTTCTGGTGCAGCCTTTTCCGCAGCAGCAGCAGCTTCTGCAGCTTCAGCAGCCTCTTGTTCTGCTATTGCAGCCTCTGCATCAGCCTTACGCTTTTCGCTAACTTCTTTTTCAGCAGCGATCATTTTTGCTTTTTCGTCGGCTTTAGCTTTGGAAAGTTTTTCAACATTAGCATTGTTACGTGATGCTTTATCAGCTAACCATGCTTCAAATTTTGTTTCAACGTCTTCTTCTTTAAGCGCACCCTTGTGAACACCATTAACGAGGTGGTTTTTCAACATAGCACCTACTTCAGATAGTAAGTTACGAGCCGTGTCTGTTGGTTGTGCTCCGTTTTGAAGCCAGTTAACAGCGCTGTCAACGTTGATTTTTAATGTTGCTGGGTTGGTATTGGGATTGTAAGTACCTATTTTTTCAAGGTAGCGACCATCTCGCTTTGAACGTGCATCTGCTGCAACTACCCAATAGAAGGGTTTTCCTTTTTTACCGTGTCTCTGAAGGCGAATTTTTACTGACATATCAAATTAAATTTTTGGGTGCAAAACCCTGGTTATTAATGCGAGGCAAATCTACACTATTTTTTGATTTTACCAAACGTTAATAACTTCATATTCATTGGGGTATATTTTACATGTGAACTTTACTAAATTAGTTGGCTAATCTGTAACCATGTTTTTAGTCTTTGATACCGAAACCACAGGCCTGCCCAAACACTGGAATGCGCCTATTTCAGATCATGAGAATTGGCCACGATGTGTTCAGATTGCATGGCAACTTCACGATGACTTTGGAGCTTGTATCGAACACAAAGATTATATTGTTTCTCCGGAAGGCTTTGATATTCCATATGAATCAGAACAAATACACGGGATTAGCACAGCCTTAGCGACCCAAGAAGGAAGTGCTATAAATGCAATCTTGGCTGATTTTACGACGGCATTGGCCAAATCCAAATACATCATTGGTCATAACGTTAAATTTGATATCAATATCATTGGAGCGGAGCTAGACCGTCTTGGCTTGGATACTTCCATAACTACCACCCCCATTCTGGATACTTGCACAGAGCATACCGCTACACTATGTCAAATTCCTGGGGGTAGGGGCGGAAAATTCAAACTCCCAACCCTTTCAGAGCTCTATAAAAATCTATTTGATGATAGTTTTGACCAAGCCCACAATGCCACGGCAGATGTAGAGGCTACAGCGCGTACTTTTTTCGAATTACTGCGTTTAAACAAATTTCCCTTAGACCAAATTACAGCTGGTGAACTCCTTGTTTCACGACTAAATGAAACCTTTAAGGAAACCGTGCCATTAATAGGGTTGTCACACACCAATCTTAAAACAGCATCTGCAACACTTGTCCAAGATAAGCAAGAGCCTATGTTGGCCCCAGTTGTACCGACCGAAGCACCTCTACGCACCCCTTTTGCACACCTACACACCCTTTCCCAGTTCACGGTTTTACAGTCTACAATAAGGGTAAAAGAGCTTGCCGAAACGGCCGATCAAATGGGGATGCCCGCTGTAGCATTGACGGATTTAGGTAATTTGATGGGCGCATTCCATTTTGTGAAATCTGTCAAACAAGTTAATGCCAAGCGCGCTGAAGATGACGATAGACCGCCGCTCAAGCCCATAATAGGCATTACACTCAATGTGTGTGAAGACCACTTAGATCGCAGTCGTAGGGACAATGGTTACCAGATGGTGTTTCTAGCCAAAAATAAGGCCGGTTATCAAAATCTATCCAAACTATCTTCCTTAGCTTACACCAAAGGCTTCTATTATGTGCCCCGAGTGGATAGAAAATTAATTCAAGAGTACAAAGACAATCTTATTGTACTTACGGGGAATGTTTATGGTGAAGTGCCTTCCAAATTACTCAATGTTGGAGAGAAGCAAGCAGCGGATGCACTGTTGTGGTGGAAAGAACAATTTCAAGAAGATCTCTATATTGAAATAATGCGGCACAAACAGGATGACGAAAACCGCATCAACCCTGTGCTTATTCAGTTTTCAAAAAAATACAATATAAAACTTGTCGCTACGAACTCTGTATTTTATCTAAAACAAGAGGAAGCCAACGCACATGATATATTATTGTGTGTCAAGGACGGGGAAAAACAAGCAACACCTATTGGCCGTGGCCGTGGTTATAGATATGGCCTTCCAAACCAAGAATATTATTTTAAGACGCCAGCACAGATGCAAGAATTGTTTGCTGATGTGCCCCAAGCATTGGAGAGCATCCCGGAGATTCTCGAAAAAATTACGGCCTTTGATTTGGCAAGAGAAGTATTGCTGCCAAAATTTGATATTCCCAATGCGTTTCAGTCTGCTGAAGATGACTCCGATGGCGGAAAGCGTGGCGAAAATGCCTACTTGCGGCACATTACCTATGAAGGCGCTAAGGCTCGCTATGGAAGCTTAAACGATGAACTCACAGAGCGAATTGATTTTGAGCTGAGCGTTATTGAAAATACAGGCTACCCGGGTTATTTTTTAATTGTACAAGATTTTATTGCTGCCGCAAGAGAAATGGATGTGTCAGTTGGGCCAGGACGTGGATCTGCAGCGGGATCTGTAGTGGCATACTGTTTAAAGATAACCAATATAGATCCTATTGCGTACGACTTGCTTTTTGAGCGATTCCTAAATCCCGATCGTGTAAGTTTACCTGATATTGATATTGATTTTGATGACGAAGGAAGATCAAAAGTCATTGATTATGTGATTGAAAAGTACGGGTCAAACCAAGTAGCCCAAATCATAACTTATGGCACCATGGCAGCCAAATCCTCTATCCGTGATACTGCACGTGTTTTGGACTTGTCATTGAGTGATGCAGATAGGGTGGCCAAGTTGGTGCCAAACATGAAGTTGAAGAACATTTTCAATCTTGATGACAAGGCCCTTAAAGAGTCCTTACGTGCTGACGACTTTGCTCGTGTTGCTCAATTGAAATCTATTGCTGAGGGAAATGATCTTGAGGCTGAAACAATCAAACAAGCTCAAATACTTGAAGGCTCTTTACGCAATATAGGAACACATGCATGTGGTGTAATCATTACACCCGATGATATTACAGAATTTGTTCCAATCGCTACTGCCAAGGACTCCGATTTGTATGTTACTCAGTTTGACAATTCTGTTGTGGAGGATGCAGGGTTACTAAAAATGGACTTTTTGGGGTTGAAGACACTCACTCTTATAAAAGACACGGTAAAAATTGTCAAATACCAGCGCAATATCGAGCTGAATCCAGATGAATTTCCCCTTGATGACGCACCTACCTATGCCTTGTTTCAACGCGGTGAGACCATTGGGGTTTTTCAGTATGAAAGTGCGGGCATGCAAAAATACCTTCGGGATTTAAAACCTAATGTATTTGAAGATCTGATCGCTATGAATGCCCTATACCGTCCGGGGCCTCTAGAATATATCCCGAGTTTTGTTCGACGAAAAAATGGTCAGGAGGAAATCTCTTACGATTTGCCAGCCATGGAGCAGTTTCTAAAACAAACTTATGGCATTACGGTTTATCAAGAGCAAGTGATGCAGTTGTCCCAAGCACTTGCAGGGTTCACTAAGGGTGAAGCCGACGTGCTGCGTAAGGCAATGGGTAAAAAGATTTTTGCTTTACTTGAACAATTAAAGCCCAAGTTTCTAAATGGTGGAGAAGAACGCGGCCACCCAAGAGAAATACTTGAAAAGATATGGAAAGATTGGGAAGCCTTTGCTTCGTATGCCTTTAACAAATCACACTCCACTTGCTACGCTTGGATTGCCTATCAAACGGCTTATTTAAAAGCAAACTATCCAGCAGAATATATGGCAGCGGTATTGTCCAACAACATGAACGATATCAAGCAGGTTAGCTTCTTTATGGAAGAGTGCCGCAGGATGGGTATCTTGGTTCTAGGACCCGATGTGAATGAATCATTCTACAAGTTTACAGTAAACGACAAAGGTGCTATTCGCTTTGGTATGGGTGCTGTTAAGGGTGTTGGACGCGCTGCAGTTGAGACCATAGTAGCACACCGTCAAGAGCAACCGTATACATCTATTTTTGATTTGACACAGCGTATAGACCTTCGAGCAGCGAATAAAAAATCGTTTGAAAGTTTAATACTTGCAGGTGGACTAGACTCGTTATCTGACGCTCATCGTTCCCAATATTTTCATCACAATGGAGATGGGGTAACGTTTGTGGAAAAAGCCCTTAAGTACGGCGCACAACACCAAGAAAACGAGCAATCTTCACAGGTGAGCTTGTTTGGCGCCGATGCTGCAGTGACCATCGCAACACCCGAACTTCCTGTTTGTGAGTCTTGGACTGCTTTAAAAGAACTAAAGCAAGAAAAAGAAGTGGTGGGTATTTATATTTCAGCCCACCCACTTGATGATTTTGCGCCCGCTATGAAACATTTTTGTAACGCTAAGCTCGGGGTATTCCATGACATGGATGCTTTAGTTAATAAAGAACTAAGTTTTGGCGGTATGGTTGGAGAAGTTGATCATCGCGTTTCTAAGAACGGAAAAGGTTGGGCCATGTTTATGTTAGAAGATTTTGAAGAGTCTTATCAATTTAAAATCTTTGGAGAGGAGTACCTTAAATATCGACACTTTTTGGTTGAGAATAATTTTATCCACGTCAAGGCTTCTGTACGAGAAGGGTGGCTGAATCGTGAGACAGGGAAAAGAGGTGCCCCCAGAATGCAATTCAATTCGTTTCAACTGCTTCAAGACACTTTGGCCTCCAGTACGAACAAAATAACGCTCAAACTCGATGTGGCTCATGCCGACGAAAAGCTGGCTTCCTTTTTAGATGAGGTGTTTAAAAAACACAAGGGAGATCACAAAGTAGATATGACATTCTATGAAACAAAAGATCAAATTAAGTTGCATACCATGACCCGTAAACTCAAAGTACATGTTGGCGGGGAGCTGTTAGAAGCTTTGGACGCATACCCCGTGGCTTATAAGCTTAACTAACTATTGATAATCTAAATATCTCAATAGCGAGTACTGATGCAATATGCCGTTTATATGTAAAAAAACAATGTACATTTGAATATCAAAAAAATAAATAAATTATGGCACTTGAAATTACAGATGCGACCTTCGATGAGGTTGTTTTAAAATCCACTCAACCTGTATTGGTTGATTT
>JBDQNA010000033.1:0-9939 GCA_040261965.1 Flavobacteriaceae bacterium | reverse complement strand
GGGGGAGTGTACATCCAGGAGGAGGGATTCCCTTATGTTTGTTGTCAGCAAAAATTGTAAGCGATTTAATTCCAGCGCCATGAAAGACTACCTAATTCCGGTAACAAGTACTGCCAAAATATCCGTTGGCCTTATTTGGCTGTTCCATATTTCGGGGCTTTGTGGTATTTTGTTTATTGATAGGGAATTGTTTTTAGAAACGACGCCAATAAACCTTTTTGTCACCTTTATCATGCTGTTTGTTAACCAACCACAAATGGACAAGGGCGTGGCTTTAGCTGCGGGCTTTGCTTTTGTTATGGGTTTTGCTGTGGAATTTTTGGGCGTGAATTACGGGCTTATTTTTGGGGAGTATGCCTATGGGAATAATTTAGGTCTAAAAATAGGCGGTGTTCCATTATTGATTGGTGCCAATTGGGTTATGCTCACTTTTATAACGGGAGCTGTTGCTGCACTATTTTTTGACAGATCTCCTTTAAAAGCTGCAGTTTTTGGCGCATTCCTCATGGTACTTATAGATTTGGTTATTGAGCCTGTAGCGCCAAAGTTTGATTTTTGGGAATTTGCAGATTTAACAGCCCCTCTTTCAAATTATATTGGCTGGTTTTTAGTAGCCTTCCCCATACAGTGGATTTATCAAACGCAAGTAAAAATTAAAGACCGCGTGTTTTCATTTCACTTGGTTTTAGTTCAATTTTTCTTTTTTGGCGCATTTAGCCTTATTCAATTAGCCTCGTAGTTCAACGGATAGAATAGAAGTTTCCTAAACTTTAGATCCAGGTTCGATTCCTGGCGAGGCTACTTGTTGCCTTGACAGTAGTGCCTTGGCACTAATGCGTAGCATTGAAGTGTATAGACTTTGGCTAGTTCTTATCTAATATATTATCAGATGATTAACGTTAGGGTATTGCCATCAAGGTTAGGGTTATAGCAAGTTAGTGCTGAACTACAATTATCATCATATTCTCTACCGTGGTTAGCACCTGTTCTTGAACATTTGAATTTATTATTGTTATACGTCCAGTCAGTGTGTCCTTGATGTGGACAAATATTGGTATAGGCCTGAATTTCAGTTGAAGATATACGTAATAATAAGGCAGGAATACCTATGCTTTTCCCGTTCATCCACCCGCCTGTACTGCTTATTTGACTAAAGTTGCTATCAGTCAAATCAATGGTATAGGTGTTCCCGCTTTTCGTGTATCCAGAATTTGTTCCTGTTGAATTGTCTGGGTTTGTACTTGCTACATCATCGTCTCCACTACTACAAGCCTCTAGGAAGCTCAAGCCAAAAAAGGCAAAGGCAACAGTAGGGCATACTTCTTTTAAAAAATGTCTTCTGCTTTTCATGATTTTTTATTTTAAATATAGCTAATATATTTTTAAATGGCATATGCCAACTTTACCTGTAAGTATTCAAAGGGACATATTCATAATCAAACAAATTATATACATTTGTATCTACATATAATTTTATCCTTGAAACAAATTGTATCTAAAATACTGACAATAAGCATCTTGTGTACTTTTTTATCTAAAGCGCAATATCATCCACCTATACAGAACTTCACGCCAGAGGTGTATAAGGCTGGTAATCAGAACTGGAATATAAGCAAGGATGCTACTAACAGGACGTATGTAGCCAATAACTTTGGACTGCTTGAATTTGATGGTGTACGCTGGACATTATACCCTACCCCAGACGGCTCTATAATGCGCTCTGCATTTGTTAAAAACAACATTGTTTATACAGGAGCATATATGGATTTTGGCTATTGGCTCCGTAATGAAGAAGGTACACTAGCATATACCTCACTATCAGAGACCGTTGGTTTTCAAACCATAGAAGACGAACAGTTTTGGAATATTTTTAGTCACAAACAGTATATCCTTTTTCAATCCCTTAGCCGATTGGTGATCTATAACCAACAATCCAACACCCTCGATACCTATAATTCTGAACACGGAATCTTATTTGCTTTTGCCAGTGACGATGAAATTTATTTTCAAAACAACAATCGTACGCTTTTTAAAATAGAAAACGAGAAGAGTTCGCTGCACCTCTCCGCTACCGAGCTAAATCAAAATCAAGTTGTAGGTATTGTGAACAGTTCTGTAGGCCAACTAATCGTCACAAGAGAGAATGGCTTATTTATTAATGGGAGAGTGCTCAAATCCACCCAACCCAACTTAAGTAAAAATCTAGCCAAAGACGTAGTGTATAGTTTTACTCAAGCTGCTAACGGCCAACTTGTACTGGGAACGGTTAAAAATGGAGTATATATACTTTCAGAAAGCGGTGCGTTGGTGCATCATATCAATGTTGATAACGGACTGAATAACGATACGGTTTTGTCCGTATTTTCTGAAAACAGGGGTGTTTGGCTGGGGTTAGATGACGGCCTAGCGTTTGTAAAACTTGATTCACCCATCCAACAGTATAATTTTAGACAAGAAGCCATAGGTACAGTTTACACGACCATTGTTTTTAATCAATATTTGTATGTAGGCACCAACCAAGGATTGTTTTATAGAAGATACGATGTTGACGAACCACTTAAGCCCATAGCTGGACTTGAGGGTCAGGTGTGGACGTTGCAAGGCATCGGAAATAAGCTTTTTTGTGGGCACGACCGAGGCGCTTTTCTAGTAAATGAAAATAGGGCAAAGCAGCTTTATGCCAAGTCAGGTATGTGGACGTTTAAGCAGATAAGTGATGAACTTTTGCTTGCTGGTGCTTATGATGGCTTACATGTTTTTAGTAACAAATCAAATACGTGGGCCTATCAAAATCACCTTAAAGATTTCAGTATATCTTCTCGTTATTTTGAGATGTTAGATGACACCCATTTGCTTGTAAGTCATGAGTATAAGGGAATATATAAACTGACAATGGATGAAGCCAAAACAGCCATAGTTGAAGTTGAACAAATTCCAAATGTACCCAAGAGCTCTTTCAGTAGTTTAAGGTTTTTTGAAGACGACATTTACTACTTTTCAAAAGAGGGGTTTTATACCTATGACAATGCTTCCAATAATTTAGTAAAGAACGACGCCATTTCACAGCTTTTTGATGAGGATAACTTCACTACGGCTAAAATGGTTGTTGACAGAAATGAATACTTATGGTTATTTGGGCGCAACAATATTTATCAATTAAAGAAAGCAGCGCTTGCCAACGACCTTTTGGTTCGTAAATTTCCAATTGCGTATGATACACGAAAGACCATAACGGGCTTTGAAAACCTAAGCCGAGTTAAAAATGACATTTACCACCTTGGAACATCAAGAGGATTTTTCAGGCTAGACATTTCAAAAATTAAACCTTTAACACCTGAAATTGGATTAAGTACACTAGTAGCAAATAACAAAAAAGGGGACTCCCAATTTTTGAATTTGTCCGAGGAAGTGAGTCTTGATTACGACTTCAATACCATAACGGCTTCACTCTATTTTACCAATAACACAATTTTAGACTTGCCACGTTTTCAATACAAGCTCGAAGGTTATAGTGAAAGCTGGTCTCCTTGGACAGAAGATGCAACCATCACATTTAGCAATTTGAAATTCGGCACATATAACTTATGGGTACGTGCCATGCTTAACGATGTTGTTAGCGAGAAAACCTTTAATATTCCCTTTAACATAAACCGACCATATTATTTTTCAAATATTGCCTTGTTGGTGTATTTCATTTTTATGATTGGTATTTTTCTAGCGATAAATAACAGGTATACACACTATTACAGACGAGAGCAAGAAAAACTTATAAAAGAGAACAAACGTAAGATTGACATGATGCAGTTTAAGCAAAACGAAGAAATCATGCGCATCAAAAACGAACAGTTAGAGGATAATATTGATAAGAAAAACAAGGAACTTGCGATATCAACGATGGCATTCATCAAGAAAAATCAGTTTATGAACTCCCTGTTAATCGATTTGGAACCTGCTGCTATTAACCCAACGGTATCAAGAGTATTGCGAACGATCAAACGCTCTTTAAAAAACGATGATGATTGGGAGTTTTTTGAGCAGGCTTTTGACAATGCGGATAAAGACTTTTTGAAAAGGCTGAAACAACAACATGAGGCACTGACGAACCACGACTTAAAGCTATGCGCCTATTTACGCCTAAATTTATCCTCCAAAGAAATTGCTCCACTGCTTAGTATTTCCGTTAAGAGTGTAGATATAAAACGCTACCGTTTGCGAAAAAAAATGGATTTGGAGCATAATCAAAACCTTACAGAATACATTCTTTCACTATAGTTCAATACCGATGGAACTTTTGAAAATGTGCTTGGAACAGAATCGTGGATTGAGACATGGCAAGGCGTAGAAGCAGAGGGTTGTGCCGCTCCAGTGTTTCCACATGACGGTACTGCATCCGCCACATATGAATACGATGAAGCTGCTGGAACTATTAGGCTTACAGGCAAGGGCGCTTACCTTGGATTACCAAAAGCTTATAATCTTGGAGAACTTACTTCGCCAGGGGACGCGCCAGATGAAATCACCTACGAGGCTGCACTTTCTAGCGATGGCAACACCCTTGAAATTGACATCAAAGTCAATGATGACAACAATGCCCATTGGTCCTTTAAATTTGTTAAAGAATAAGAACTTTGTAAACACCCTAAGAACAGCTATGATTCGTTTGAAGGGTGTTTTGTTGTTTTTAAGTAAACACAACTGTTTCAAAACCATGAGTTTATAGAATTCCACTTATATTGCCATACTGATAATTTTTAAGCCATTTTTTTAAATTGTATATATGTTGTATAGATACTTTTTTACAATCTAGCAATACAATATTGATACATTTGACAAAACTCAGGTTAAAACAAAATTACATAGCTTAAATGTTCCCATGAGCATTTAAAATGTTTATCCTAACTACAAAAATAAAAACATGAAAAACACCATTTTTAAACTAATTCTCTTCCTTGTTGCTTTCTCGGGAATTTCTCAGATGCATAAAGTTGAAGTCAACCAAGGAGCCGACGGCACCAAGTTGGTGGTAAATGGAGAAGATTTTATAGTTAATGGTATGAATTGGGATTATTTCCCTATTGGTACCAACTATTCTTTCAGCTTGTGGAATCAAACAGATGACTTTATCAAAGCTGCTCTCGATGCTGAGATGGGATTGCTCAAAAATATGGGTGTAAATACCATTAGATCATATACAGGTATACAGCCAAGATGGATTACCTACATATACGAGAACTACGGCATACACACCATATTAAACCATTCTTTTGGGCGCTATGGCCTTACTATTGATGGCGCGTGGGTTCCTGTCACCGATTATAGAGACGAAAAAGCACAAAAGCTTCTTATGTCTGAAGTTACCGCCCTTGCAAATGAATATAAAAACACCCCAGGATTACTCATATTCTTGCTTGGAAATGAAAACAACTACGGTTTGTTTTGGGCAGGTGCTGAAACAGAGGACTTCCCAGACGAGGAGGATCAGCGTCTTGCTGTTGGTGAAAATCGTGGCCGACCCATGTATAAACTCATGAATGATGCCGCCAAGGCGATAAAAGAAATTAATAACGCATATCCAGTAGCCATTTGTAATGGAGATTTATTGTTTCTAGATATCATTGCGGAAGAATGTAAGGATGTAGATATCTATGGTACCAATATGTATCGTGGTATTTCATTTGGAGACACTTTTGAACGTGTTAAAAATGAATACGGCAAACCGGTATTATTTACAGAGTTTGGCTCGGATGCCTTTAACGCAATTTCCAATAAGGAAGATCAAAAGGCGCAAGCAACAATTATGGTTGGGCAGTGGAAAGAAATTTATGCCAATGCTGCTGGTCTTGGAAAGGCTGGAAATTCCATTGGTGGTTGTACGTTCCAATTTAGTGACGGCTGGTGGAAGTTTGGACAAACAGACAACCTTGACGTACATGATAACAATGCCTCTTGGTCTAATGGTGGATATACATTCGATTATAAATTGGGTCAAAATAACATGAACGAAGAGTGGTTTGGTATCTGTGCCAAAGGACCTACAGATGCTCGCGGATTATACGAATTATACCCAAGAGCAGCATATTATGCTCTTAAGCAAGCACACACCCTAGACCCCTATGCTGAAGGAGTAAGCACATCATTTATAGACGACCACTTTAACGGGATTCAAATGATGGATGCAGTACTACGGGCTCGAGGAGACAAAGCAGCTTTGGGCGGTGGTGAAAAAATTCGCTTGAGTACGCTGAGAGGAGAATTCACAGCATACAACACAGGTGGTAGTTTGATAACCACACCAGAAACACCAGACTCTGAAAATCAAGCTTATCCTGATGAATTGGGCTTTGACCATATGGAGTCTTACTTTGTTGGCGTTGAAGGCAATCCTGCTCCTGGAATGCGTGCCAATGTCAACGTAAATATTTTGGGGAATGTTGCTAACAACCCTATTGACGAAATCTTCTATGAAAATAGGGGTAGAGCGCAAAGACTAACCACATCAGACGGAGTTGTTACGATTAACGATCCAAACCGTGTTCAAATCTACAATGCTGAATATGAGTGGAACGCCAAAAATTTCGACTTACGAGGATTTTATAGAACAGGACACTATCACTGGGCATATGAGGGGGATATATTCAACATGTACCCGCAGGCATATTACGGGCCTAACCTAGACATCTACAACGGTGAAATTTCAGGTGTTGAGATAGACGGTAAAGGTTCCTTGAATGGATTAAAGGCTGCTTTTGGACCGCAACTTTGGTGGGGAGCAAACCCTACAGTGCTCTTGAAATATCAGAAAAATCTGCTCAAATGGACGGTAACAGGTGTATACCATCGTGACTTAACTACAAATTTGGAATACGACAGCAGTGGCCGTCGTGTATTAGATTCCAATCAACTTACGAGTGGTGTAATTCCAGCATGGCCTACAGAGCGTGCCTCAGTTGCACTGGAGCGTAAGCTTGGTAACTTTGGCATTGCGCTTGGAGGTATTTGGGGAGGAAGCCCGTTGAATGGTAGCTCTTTCCAAGTATACAACGAAACTCAAAATGCTACATATGTTGACAAGATAAATAGTGATGACAACTGGGGAGCAAAAGCCAAAATTACTTTCGCACAAGGAAAGTTTATGTGGTATGCACAAGGTTCATATATGGGATTGGTCGCCAATGGAGGCGCCGACCAAACACAAACCTTTACAGGATGGAAACTCAAAGATTCTGGCAGTGGAAACATGACCAATGTACTTTCTGGGTTTACATACCTAGCAGGGAACCTTCAAATTGCACCTAACTTTTTATACCAAAAACCCTTGGTTGATCCCATGCCAAACGGCGTGGCAGCACCTGGGCGTTTACGTAACGTAATTGATGATCCATTTGCGGTTAGAGGGGGAAACAGAGAAACGGTAGGTGGTGAAATTCTATTCACCTACGACCCAACACCAGGAACTTGGATGTATGAATGGAACAATGATGTTGTTGAAGATGCCAAGTTTGCTATGAGTGCAGGATTTGTGTTTAGACACTTGCCTACAACACAAGATGCCCACATAGGGTTCCTTGCAAATCGTCAGTTCTTTGCTTTCGGAGAGAGTACTCCTGCTGAAGATTTATGGGAAGCGCACACACGTATTGTATCTAAATTATCTCCAGAGCTGGGTATGATTGGAAACTTCTACTATGGAACTGCCCAAGGCAATGGCGACTCTGTTCGCACCATTACACGATATGGTGGAGATGTAAGAATGATTTACAAAAACATGAAACTGGTTTCTCATGCAAAAGTTAATGACTGGGGGCCTTTTGACTACCATCGTGACTTCAACTTGACATTCCCGTTGCAACTGATGGTTGACGTATCTACTTCCCTTGGGAAACAAGATTGGTTTGGATTGCCTAACACGCAAATTGGTATTCGCGGAACGTGGAGATCTTTAAATCAATATTCGCCTCGTTTTTCTCCTAACAGTGCGCCTGAGTTTTCCCAAACACCTACAATAAGTCCCGTTGGATTTCCAAACGGTACAGAATGGGAGATTAGAACATACGTACACATCAATATTGGTAAATAATTAAATAGCAAACAATGAAAAAATTTAAGTTTATATCATATTTCACTTTTGTCATTGCAGGAATAGTAACCACTGCACTGGTAAGTTGTGAACGCGAATTTTCGGAGGATATCACTTTGGCTACCTTC
This sequence comes from Flavobacteriaceae bacterium, assembly GCA_040261965.1. Taxonomy (GTDB): domain Bacteria; phylum Bacteroidota; class Bacteroidia; order Flavobacteriales; family Flavobacteriaceae; genus UBA7446. The sequence continues at coordinate 1,734 of JBDQNA010000033.1, read as the reverse complement.
CCAACAATTCCCGAAGTTTTTACAGACAACCCTGTAAACTTGACAGATGAATTTTTCATCTCTTTTGACCCTGCTGATGGTGCCAACGTATACGGTTTCAACACTGATAACGACGCCTATAAAGGCACACAAGCCATTAAAATTGATGTACCTGCACCAAATGATCCGAATGGAGGTTTTATTGGTGGCATCTTTTTAGATCGCGGCGAAGGAAGGAACCTATCCGAATACACAGCATTGACTTTTTGGGCTAGAGCCTCAACAACTGCTTCAGTGGGTTTATTTGGGTTTGGAACTGATTTTATTGAAGATAAACATACTGTTAGTCTTGAGGACACCTTCCTTTCAACAACTTGGAAGAAATATATTATTCCAATTCCTGACCCTTCAAAACTTGTTCAAGAAAAAGGAATGTTTATCTTTTCTGCTGGTACTCAAAGTACCGGGAATCTTGGCTATTCCATATGGCTAGACGAAATTAGATTTGAAAAGCTAAATACTTTTGCACATGCACGCACCTCTATTTTAGGTGGTTTAGATGTAACCCGCCAACTTTACAATGGTGAGATCACTGTTGGTGAAACGCAGCAAACCGTGAATTTAGGAGATGGCTCAGAGCTTGTGGTAAATATTGCTCCAGCCTACCTAGAGTTTCATTCTTCTGATCCAACGGTTGTACAAATAGATGCCCAAGGGAACATTAATGTAGTTGCTGCTGGCTCTGCTACGATTACAGCAAGCTTCAATGGCGTGGAAGCCGAAGGCTCATTGATTGTTGAATCTAAAGGGGAATTTATTTCTGCCCCTACACCAACACAAAATGCTGCAGATGTCATTTCTATATTTAGCGATGCGTATGAAAATGTGAATATTGATTTTTATAATGGGTATTGGAAGCCATATCAAACAACTACATCTGCTGATTTCGATATTAAAGGAGACAACATACTTGTATATGAAAACTTTAATTTTGTTGGACAGCAATTTTCTGACCCTACAGTAGACGCCAGTACTATGACTCATTTGCATTTGGATGTTTTCATCCCTGGTACGCTACCCTCCAATGCAAAACTAATGATTACCATAAAGGATTTTGGTGCTAACGGCGCAGATAGTGGAGGAGATGATCAAACACAAAAAGTTACACTAAACTCTTCACAGCTTAAGGGTGATGCTTGGGCATCAATAGACATTCCACTCACGCTGTCTCAAAGATCAAAAGTTGGACAGTTCATTTTTGAAAATGGGGGGTCTGCTGTAACCAACATATACATGGATAATGTGTATTTCTATAAACAATAAGCAAAAAAGAACAACATGAAATTTAAGAATCGAATACATTCAAATCGTTTTCAATTTTTCTCCTATTTAGGAGCTTCTGCGATCCTAAGCGTATTTTTTACAAGTTGCGACCCTGATGAAACTCAGGTCGTAACCAATTTCACCACCATCACCATGCAAGACGAATTTGACGTTGCTGGCGTTCCCAATAGTGATATTTGGGGATTTGATATCGGTAAAGGTACTGATGGCTGGGGCAACAAAGAATTGCAGTACTATACAGACCGTTCTGACAATGTAATTGTTGAAGATGGGATGTTAAAAATTACTGCGGTTAGTGAAAGTTACCAAGGTGCCGCTTATACTTCGGCACGTTTGAAAACCCAAGGTAAGTTTGAGCAAAAGTATGGACGTTTTGAAGCGCGTATAAAATTACCTTGGGGACAAGGTATT
>JBDQNA010000063.1:0-6878 GCA_040261965.1 Flavobacteriaceae bacterium | reverse complement strand
GTTGCGGACGGTCGGCACGCCAAACAGATTGAATCTGATAACGCTTAAACGGAAAACTAATCTCATTTTGGTGCTGGGCAACAAATCGAGCAAAGGGAACTGTTAGGTCATAGCGAAGTGCTTTTTCAGAAATAGAGCTTGTAAATTGGCCTAGAGCATTGTTTTGTAGGGCATTAACATCAGCCTTTTTAACTTTTTCACCAGAGTTAAGAACATTAAACATTAGGCGGTCGCCTTCCTCACCATATTTACCCTTCAAAGTAGATGACTTTTCCATTGCAGGTGTTTGGATAGGCAGAAAGCCATATCGCTCAAATTGGGTACGAATCACATCTGTTACATAGTTGCGCTTCGCAACTTCTGTTGGAAGGAAATCTCGGGTACCTTTAGGAATACTAGCCTTTTGAGCCATATCGTCAATTTATACAAATATCTTATTTTAAATAAAAAAAGCCGCAAAAGCGGCTTTTTGTTTTGAATTATCAGGAATTTTATTTTTCCGTTGCTGCTTTGGTCACCTCAAAATCAAGGTCTGTGTACACCTCACGGTGCAGACGTATTGATGCAGTGTGCTTTCCGAGCGTTTTAACAGAACCGCCTGCCAGTTTGATGGCTTTGCGTTCAATAGTTTTACCAGCCTTGCCCAATGCAGCTTCTAAATCGATGGTTCCAACAGAACCGAACAACTTATTTCCCGCACCAGCCTTGGCTTCAATCTTAATATCCAATTTGTCTAATTCCTTGGCTAGTTTTTGAGCATCCTCAATACGTTTTTGCTCTTTAAAAGCACGTTGCTTGAGGTTTTCAGCTAAAACTTTCTTTGCAGATGAAGTAGCCATTACTGCAAATCCATTTGGAATTAGAAAATTTCTACCGTAGCCGTTTTTTACTTTAACGATATCATCTTTGAACCCTAGGTTCTCAACATCTTGTTTTAAAATAAGTTCCATGGCTTGTTATTTTAACAAATCGGCAACATAAGGCATTAACGCCAAATGACGCGCACGCTTGATAGAAACCGATAATTTACGTTGATATTTTAGTGATGTTCCAGTAAGGCGACGGGGTAAAATCTTACCCTGTTCGTTTACAAACTTTAACAAATAGTCTGCATCTTTATAATCGATATACTTGATGCCTGATTTTTTGAAACGACAATATTTTTTTGCTTTTGAAGTCTCAATATCAAGGGGAGTCAGATACCTGATTTCTCCTTGTTTTCCGCCTTTACTTTCTTGTTCTATTGACATATTTTAAGCTTTTACAGTTAAACGTTCTCTTCTTTTTTCAGCCCAAGCCTCAGCGTGCTTATCTAGTTTAACCGTTAGATAACGCATAACGCGCTCATCGCGACGGAACTCAACTTCAAATGGGATGATAGCGCTACCATCAACTTTGAAATCTAGCAAGTGGTAAAACCCACTTTTTTTGTTTTGAATAGGATAGGCGAACTTTTTCAAGCCCCAATCTTCTTTGGCGACTATCTCGCCACCGTTAGACGTTATAAACGTCTCATACTTTTCTACTGCTTCCTTTATCTGATCTTCAGATAAAACGGGATTCAATATGAAAACAGTTTCGTAATGGTTCATATATTGTTTTTTAAATGGGCAGCGAAAATACGGATTTTCTTGCGTTAGACAAATAGGTAAGCCACAATTATTGCGGATCTACATCAATACTGGTGTTTACTTGGTTAAACGCACCCACCATTCCAAAGCTTTTTAACAGGTTTGATAGTCGTTTTTTTGCTGCCGATTGAGACGCGTCTAGCGGTAGTTTAATTAATAGATGAAGAATATAGTAGTTGCGTACACGACCAACAGCCGGGGCTACAGGGCCAAGAACATGAGAAAAACGCACGACTAGTCCTTTTTTTAACCACTCACTTGCCGTGATAAGGGTAGACATATTTTTGTGTTTGAGCTCTATACGCATCATCCGCATATATGGTGGATAACCAAATTGTTCCCGCTGCCGTATTTGCAGATCATAAAAAGAGGTATAATCGTAATTACGCACAAAACTCAAGACTGGATGTTGTGGCTGAAAGGTTTGGATCAGTACCTTACTTTCATCCCCTAACCTACCTGCTCTACCAGACACTTGAGTTAACACTTGAAAGGCACGCTCATGGGCGCGAAAATCAGGAAAATGCAAAAAGGTATCAGCAGACAAGACCCCAACTAGAGTAACCTGCTTAAAATCTAACCCTTTTGTGATCATTTGTGTACCAATTAAAATATCAATTTCTTGACGTGAAAAAGCATTGATCAGTTTTTGATGAGCATGTTTTTTTCTTGTGGTGTCTAAATCCATTCGTGAAATCCGTGCTGACGGAAACAAAGCCTGCACTTCTTCTTCCAACTGCTGGGTACCTAACCCTTGGGATTGGGGTGCAAGGGTGCCACAAGCCTTACAAGCTGGCGTATACGGCTCTGTATAGCCACAGTAGTGGCAGCGCAACTCCTTCGAAACTTGATGATACGTGAGGCTAACATCGCAACTTGGACATTGGGGTACATGGGCACATTGACGACATTCGACAAAAGAGGCATAACCACGACGGTTTTGGAAAAGTAAAATCTGTTTACCCGAAATCAAGGTTTCTTCCATGGCTTGAATAAGTGGCTGTGCCAAATGACCACTCATTTGTTTTTTACGATACGACTCACTCAAATCAACATAGGATATAACGGGCATTTGTGCATCCCTATATCGGGCTGTCATGTTTACCAACCCGTACTTTCCCGACTTTGCGTGAGCATAGCTTTCAACGCTTGGCGTTGCAGAGCCCAAAACAACTTTTGCTTGATGCATGCGTGATAACACCATGGCAGCATCCCGAGCATGGTAACGGGGAGTCGCTTCAAATTGTTTATACGACATCTCGTGTGACTCATCCACCACCACCAGACCCAAATTTTGAAATGGTAGCAAAACCGCAGAACGTGCACCAAGAACCAATCGAGCTTCTTCTTTATTTGCTACGATTTTATTCCAAGTTTCCGTGCGCTCTTGTGGGCTATATCGTGAATGATAAACCGCCAACTGCCTCCCAAAAAAAGTGTGCAAACGTTGCATCAGTTGCGTGGTTAGTCCAATTTCAGGCACCAAAAACAAGACTTGTTTACCCTTGGCCAGTTGCTGGGCAATAAGATGCATGTATACCTCTGTTTTTCCTGAGCCTGTGATGCCATGAAGCAATACAATATCTTTTGTTTTCCAGTGGGTTTCGACAGCTAATTTTGCGTCCATCTGTGGGTCGCTTAGTGACATTAGGGGATCGTCTGAATTGAGCTTGGGCGGCAAGCGATCCATCACGCGCTGAAACTTTACCAATACCTCATTCCTAATAAGCGTCTTAAGCGAGGAAGGACTAACTGTTTCAATCTTGGAAAATTCAGACAAAATAACAGGGGCTTTTTGCTGAAGGAATGTCAATAGGGTTTTGTATTGCTTTGGCTTAACAGCAAGTTGGTCCATAACGGTCTTTAGGGCATCATCTCCTTTTACATTTGGATGAAGGATAAGCTCCGTTTGTTGCTTGAGAGTATATTTGGCATAAACCTCCTCTTTGAGCGAAACAAAGCCCTCGGCTACCAATTCTTTTAAAATTGCGTAAGGGTTTTTTAGCGCAACCAACTGTTGTATCTGTGCTATGGAGTAAGTGCTATTGGTTTCCAATTGCTCAAGCAATACAAGTGCATTTTTAGAGCCTTTACTGGGGAGCTTTTTCCATTCGTGGGTGACGATCTCGGTCTCGCTTTCCAAGAGCATCAACGATGGCATGGCTGTTCGCAGTACTAGCCCAATTGGGGACAGGTAATAGTCTGCAATCCAACGCAAGAACTTTAGCTGTATTGGTTGCAGCACAGCTTCCATATCAATGATGCTTTCTATCTGTTTAGGAGCATAGGTCTTTGGAGGTACTTGATGTATGCGCCACGCAATGGCGGTATATTTTTTACGCTTGCCAAAAGGGACAAGGATCCGCATGCCTGGTTGAATAACTTTAGCCTCTGCTGGGGTAATCTCATAAGTGAAGGTTTCTTTAAGCGGTAAAGGAAGAACAACATCTAAAAAAAACGACATGATTAGGGTTGTTTTAGCTTGGCGATGGATGCATTGAGCTCAAAACCCAACAACAATACAATTGCATTAAGCCATATATACAGCATCAAAATCAAGATGGCACCTATAGAGCCGTAGAGTTGGTTATAGGAGCTAAAATTATCGATATAAACCCCAAAGCCGTAGGAGGTTAAGGCAAATAAGCAAGTGGTAACTAAAGCGCCTGTCGAGAAAAAACTGGAAAATCCACGATGCGTACCAAAGTAGAAGAGTATGGCACTAACAAGATAGGTCATTGCCAAGAAAAAAACGATGCGAACCCAAGGACTTAACTCAAATCCAAAATCAAAAGTTTGAGCCAACAACAGCTCAAAAAATAAATATCCAGCAATAGAAATCAGGAATAATATACCTAGCAACACCCCAACACCTAATGCATAAATATACTGTCTAACAAAATGACGCGAAAGTGTTATGTGAACCGATTCACTAAAGCCGCCAAAAATGGCATTAACGCCATTGGCCATAAAGAATATAGACAACACAAAAGTCGAAGACAACAAGCCCCCTCTGGGTTTGGATTGAATATCATAAAGCACACCGTTCAAAAAATCTTGAGCTTCAGAGGGTGCAATAGATAAGAAAAAGTAAGAAAAAGTATTTTCCACATTATCAAGGGGTACAAACGGTATGATATTAAGCACAAAAATCAAAAAGGGAAACAGCGATAGAAAAAAGCTAAAGGCAATACTGCTGGCGCGAGTAGTCAACGTTCCTTTCAGAATGCCAATGCCATAGAGCTTCAGTAATTGATATAGGGAAATGGACTTGGCATCGCCAAAGCGGATATTTTGAAGCCATCCTTTGAGTTTTTGTTTGCTTTTTTGCAGCATGCTGTAAAGGTAGCTATTAAAACAAAATGCTTCCATGAGAATTGATACCTTAGCTGTATGAAAATTCAAGTGATATGCGTAGGCAAAACGCAGCAGGCTGAACTTAAGAGTTGGTTACCTGATTATTGCAAACGTTTAACGCGCTTCACTTCGTTCGATTGGCATGAAATTCCAGATTTAAAAAACACAAAAAATCTTCCTGAAAAACAACAAAAAACAGATGAGGGCAAACTAATTTTAGGAGCTATAAGCCCTAGCGATACCCTTGTGCTTTTTGACGAGAAGGGCAGCACACATACCTCCAAAGGCTTTGCACAATTTCTTCAAAAAAAAATGAACGCAGGGACTAAAAAATTGGTCTTTGTTATTGGAGGTCCTTATGGCTTTTCAGCGCAAGTATACGATAGAGCACAAGTAAAAATAGCTCTTTCGCAGATGACTTTTTCTCACCAAATGGTCCGTATCTTTGTTGCAGAACAACTCTACCGTGCATTTAGTATTCTGAACAATCAACCTTATCATCACGAATGAAAGAGCTCATATTTGCAACCCACAACCAAAACAAAGTGGAAGAAGTGAAGTCCGTTTTTAATGAGTACAACATCAAAAGCTTGGCTGATGTAGATTATTACACCGAAATTGAGGAGACTGCAAAAACCTTTGAAGGCAATGCATTACTAAAAGCCAAACATATTTATAACGTTTTTAAAACAGCTGTTTTTGCTGATGATAGTGGCTTGGAGGTAGCTGAACTTGACGGGGCGCCTGGAGTGTACTCGGCCCGCTATGCTGGAGAGGAAAAAAATCACAATAAAAACAACGCCAAACTATTAGAAGCCTTAGCAGAAGTCACAAACCGAAAAGCGCAATTCAAGACCGTAATTGCTTATGTAGACGCCAATACAACCATTTGCTTTAAAGGCGTAGTAAAAGGTGAAATTGCTACTCAGCTAAGTGGAACAGGCGGATTTGGCTATGATCCGCTCTTTATTCCAGAAGGCTATAATGAAACATTTGGAGCTCTACCTCGTGAAGTGAAATTAAAATTGAGTCACCGCAGCAGGGCAATTGCCTTATTATTTGAGCATCTGAAATCGCTGTCTTAATGTTAATTTTTAGATAAAAACATTGCAGAGCATCAAGGAATGCATTTAGTTTGTAGAAGCATATGATTAAACATTTTACGCAATTCCTCTTTTTAACAGGCTGTTGTACCATTTTATATGGGCAAGAGGTCATCGGTATTGTTGAAAATGCCTCAGATCAAAAACCCATTTCAACGGTTCATATCATCAATCTCAACAAGGTGACCATGTCTATAACCAATAAAGATGGAAAATTTGCCATTGATGCAGAAGTTAACGACACCCTCTATTTTTCCTATTTAGGCTACAAACCCATTAAGGTCCGTGTTTCTAATGACTTGGTAAAATATCCCAACACCCGCTTTCAACTCACAGAACTTGCCTTGGCCCTTGAAGAAGTAGTTGTACGCCCTTACCAACTCACGGGTTATTTGGATATTGATGCGCGAAATGTGCCAATCAACCGAACAAGAAGGTACAGCATTCCTGGACTTCCATCGGGTGGATACGAAGCAGGAAACCGAACGCCTCTAGGTGAAATTCGCATTTTACAAGCCATCTCAAACCCTGCTGATTTTTTGTATAATATTTTTGGTAAAAAACCCAAACAACTGCGCAAACTCAAAAAAGCGAGAGCTAACAACGAGATTCGAGATCTTTTGGCAGTTAAATACGACAGAAAAACTTTGGAGCAACTCATCCAAATTGACCGAGTTGATCTGGACGAAATATTGCGCAAATGCAACTTCTCAGATAGCTTTATTAAGGGGGCTAACGACCTGCAAATATTGGAGGCCATCAGCAACTGCTATGAAGAGTATAAAAT
>JBDQNA010000031.1:0-10170 GCA_040261965.1 Flavobacteriaceae bacterium | reverse complement strand
GATTAAATCTGCCATAAGACGCATTTTTCTCGGTGATGTAGGACAGTCATTGAGTTTTGCGAAAGCAACGTGCTTACGGTCTTCTTTCAATTGTGCTGCCATTTCCTTTTTACGAACTCCCATAGCTTATTTTTTTCCCTTGTTTTTAGCTCCTGCGTGACCTCGGAATGAACGAGTGGGTGAAAATTCACCAAGCTTATGCCCTACCATATTTTCAGTAACATATACAGGTACAAACTGGCGTCCGTTGTGTACGGCAATGGTTTGTCCTACAAAATCTGGAATAATCATCGAGGCACGAGACCAAGTTTTAATTACAGATTTTTTTCCTGATGCTACATTAGCTTGAACTTTCTTTATCAAGCTATAGTGTACGTAAGGTCCTTTTTTTAGTGATCGAGCCATAGTTTATTTTTTTCTACGTTCAATTATATACTTATTTGACGCCTTGTTTTTGTTACGTGTTCTGTATCCTTTTGCAGGAATACCGTTACGTGAACGTGGGTGACCTCCGGAGGCACGTCCCTCACCACCACCCATCGGGTGATCAACAGGGTTCATCACCACTGGACGTGTTCTTGGACGACGTCCTAACCAACGACTACGACCCGCCTTACCAGAAACAACCAATTGGTGGTCTGAATTGGAAACCGTTCCGATAGTAGCCATACATGTGGTTAAAATCAAACGTGTTTCACCGGATGGTAATTTAATGGTTGCAAACCTGCCGTCACGTGCCATTAACTGTGCAAAAGCACCGGCACTACGAGCAATGGTAGCTCCTTGACCGGGACGAAGCTCGATACAAGAAATGATGGTACCCAAAGGAATATTTTCCAAAGGCATGGCATTTCCGATTTCAGGTTGCGCCTTTTCAGCAGAAACGACCTTTTGCCCAACTTTAAGACCGCTTTGCGCAATAATGTATCGCTTCTCGCCGTCCTCGAATTGAATCAAGGCAATAAATGCAGATCGATTTGGATCATATTCGATGGATTTCACCTCTGCAGGTGCATCAAAACGATCACGTTTAAAATCGATTATACGGTAGCGTTTTTTGTGTCCACCCCCGATGTAGCGTGACGTCATGCGTCCGCTGTTGTTACGACCGCCTGAACGTTTTTTCGGAGCAAGCAAGCTTTTCTCCGGCTTATCAGTGGTGATGGCGTCGTTTCCATTTACCACTCTACCGCGCTGTGCAGGTGTTATAGGTTTTAGTTTTCTAACTGACATATCCTATTTTATAAATTACTGTAAAAATCAATATTTTCTCCCGCTGCTACTTCCACAACTGCGCGTTTGGTAGCGTTGGTTTTTGAATGCTGTATACCATTTTTAGTATAACGTGAGCGTCTTTCAGGACCGTAGTTAAGCGTACGCACATTTTCGACAGTAACGCCGTAAGTTGCCTCAACTGCTTTTTTAATTTCAACCTTATTGGCTTTAGGATCAACCAAGAAAGTATAACGGTTTCTCAACTCGCTCTCGCGAGTTGCCTTTTCGGTAATAACAGGTTTTAGTAAAATACGCATCTTTTGTTATTTACTCAGGTTAGCTTCAATGGCAGCAACGGCACTTTCTGCAAGTACCAAATGCTGGGCATTCATTATTTTGTATGTATTCAACTCATCGTTTGTTAGCACCTCTGTTTTGGTGAGGTTACGTCCAGATAAAAACACGTTTTTATTGGCTGCACCCAATACCCAAAGTGATTTTTTATCAGAAATGCCAAGTGCACTAAGTGCTGCTTGAAACGATTTTGTTTTTGGTGCATCAAACTGAAAGTCTTCAACAACCGTAATATTTTTTTGCTGTGCCTTTAGGCTAAAAGCAGACTTGCGAGCCAAACGTTTAACGTTCTTGTTCACCTTCTGATTGTAAGACCTAACTCTAGGGCCAAACACACGTCCACCACCACGAAACAATGGGTTTTTGATGCTACCCGCACGAGCAGTACCTGTACCTTTTTGTTTCTTGATCTTGCGTGTACTCCCCACAATCTCTGCACGCTCTTTGGCTTTGTGCGTTCCTTGTCGTTGGTGCGCTAGGTATTGCTTTACATCTAAATACAACGCATGTTCATTTGGTTCAACACCAAAAATAGCTTTGTCTAGGGCAACAGTGCGACCTGTTTCTTTTCCGTTAATATCAACTATGGCTACTTTCATTACTTACGAATTAAGATAAACGCATTCTTGTGGCCAGGAACACAACCTTTAACCACCAATAAATTTTTCTCAGGAACAACTTGCAAAACTTTAAGGTTTTGAACAGTAACCTTTTCGTTCCCCATTTGACCTGCCATGCGCATTCCTTTGAATACACGTGCTGGGTATGAGGCTGCACCGATAGATCCAGGAGCTCTCAAACGGTTGTGTTGACCGTGTGTGGCTTGACCAACACCAGCAAAACCGTGACGTTTTACAACTCCTTGAAATCCTTTTCCTTTAGAAGTTCCTGTAATATCAACAAATTCACCCGCAGCAAAGTGGTCAACTGTAATGGTATCACCAAGTTTATGCTCCGCATCGAAGCCTTGGAACTCAACAAGTTTACGCTTGGGCGTGGTACTTGCTTTTTTAAAGTGTCCGCTGGCAGCTTTCGTAACTTTACGATCAGGCTTTTCATCAAAACCAAGTTGTAAGGCATCGTAGCCATCAACGTCTTTGGATCTCACTTGTGTAACAACACAAGGACCTGCTTCAATAACAGTACAGGGAAGGTTCTTCCCATTCTCATCAAAGATGCTTGTCATACCAATTTTTCTTCCTATCAAACCAGACATAATCTGAGTGTTTACTCCCCTAAAGGGGTGTTATACTTTAATTTCTACTTCAACGCCACTAGGTAACTCAAGTTTCATCAAGGCGTCAATGGTCTTTGATGAAGAGCTGTAAATATCCAACAAGCGCTTATAAGAACTCAGTTGGAATTGTTCACGTGATTTTTTGTTTACGTGAGGTGAACGCAAAACGGTGAAAAGCTTTTTGTGTGTAGGTAGCGGAATAGGACCTGTTACTACCGCACCAGTAGACTTAACTGTTTTGACGATCTTCTCAGCAGAGCGATCTACCAAGTTGTGGTCGTACGATTTAAGTTTTATTCTAATTTTCTGACTCATCGTTTATATTTTTAGCTCTGACCTGTTGCTGCCGCAATTACTTCAGATGAAATATTTTGTGGTGTTTGTTCATAGTGTGAAAACTCCATAGTGGAAGTTGCACGTCCAGAAGAAAGGGTACGCAACGAGGTTACATAACCAAACATTTCTGAAAGTGGCACATTGGCCTTAACAACTTTAGATCCAGCACGGTCATCCATACTGTTCACTTGTCCGCGACGACGGTTAAGGTCACCTACTATATCACCCATGTTTTCTTCAGGAGTTAATACCTCCAACTTCATGATGGGCTCCATAATAACGGCACCTGCAGCCTTCGCAGCTTCTTTATAACCAATTTTTGCAGCTAGCTCAAAAGACAGCGAATCCGAATCCACAGGGTGGAAAGATCCGTCTTTAAGTGTAACCTTAATGGCATCTACTTCAAATCCAGCTAATGGGCCATTTGACATGGCTTGCTTGAATCCTTTTTCTACAGATGGAATGTATTCTTTAGGAACATTCCCACCTTTAATTTTGTTTACAAACTCAAGGCCTGATTTGCCTTCTTCAGCTGGCTCAAGGGTAAATACAATATCGGCAAACTTACCACGTCCACCAGACTGCTTCTTGTACACCTCGCGGTGGTCTGAAGTAGCTGTAATGGCTTCCTTGTATTCAACCTGTGGCTGTCCTTGGTTTACATCAACCTTAAACTCTCGTCTTAGTCGGTCGACTATAATATCAAGGTGAAGCTCACCCATACCAGAAATAATGGTTTGGCCAGAAGCCTCGTCTGTTTTTACTTGAAAAGTAGGATCTTCTTCCGCTAGTTTGGCCAAAGCCATACCTAGTTTATCTACATCTGCTTTAGTTTTAGGCTCTACTGCGATTCCAATTACTGGATCGGGGAAGTCCATGCTTTCCAAAATAATTGGTGACTTTTCAGCAGAAAGGGTATCACCTGTTTTAATGTCTTTAAAACCAACCGCTGCTCCAATATCTCCCGCTTCAATGTAGTCGATAGAGTTTTGCTTGTTGGCGTGCATCTGATAGATACGCGAAATACGTTCTTTGTTACCTGAACGGTTGTTCAGCACATAAGAACCTGCGTCCAAACGACCAGAATACGCACGGAAAAAAGCCAAACGACCTACAAAAGGGTCGGTAGCAATTTTAAAAGCCAAGGCAGCAAACGGATCGTTTACAGATGGTTTGCGTGAAATTTGATCGCCAGAATTAGGGTCAGTACCCAAAATAGCTTCCTTATCTTCAGGTGAAGGAAGATAGCGACAAACGGCATCTAATAAGAATTGAACACCCTTATTTTTGAAAGCAGAACCACAAATCATAGGAATGATACTCATGTCTTGCGTTGCTGCGCGAAGGGCATTGTGGACTTCGTCTTCAGATATACTATCTGGATCTTCAAAATATTTTTCTAAAAGGTTATCGTCATATTCTGCAACTGCTTCGATAAGCTCACCACGGAATTTCTCAACGTCTTCCTTCATATCCTCAGGGATGTCTACAACGTCAAAGGTTGCACCCATGTTTTCCTCATGCCAAATAATCGCACGATTCTTTACTAGATCAACACATCCTCTAAAGTTATCTTCATCACCAATAGGCAATACAATAGGTACTGCGTTTGATTTTAACATCTCGCGAACTTGCTTACAAACATTCAAGAAATTTGAACCTTGACGGTCCATCTTGTTAACAAAGCCCATACGTGGCACCTTGTAGTTGTCGGCCAAACGCCAGTTTGTTTCAGATTGTGGCTCAACACCATCAACAGCAGAAAATAAAAACACCAACCCGTCTAATACACGTAATGAACGGTTTACCTCAACGGTAAAGTCAACGTGACCAGGTGTGTCAATAATATTAAAGTGATAAGGTTTTGCACCATCAACTGGCTTGCCTTGATCTGTTGGGAATGTCCACTCACAAGTGGTTGCTGCAGAGGTAATGGTAATACCACGCTCTTGCTCTTGTTCCATCCAGTCCATTGTTGCGGCACCATCGTGTACCTCACCAATTTTGTGGCTAACACCCGTGTAGTATAAAATACGCTCGGTGGTAGTGGTCTTTCCAGCGTCAATATGCGCTGCAATCCCAATGTTACGTGTATATTTTAAATTTCTTGCCATAATTGAATATGCTCCTTTTTGTTAAAATCTAAAGTGAGAAAATGCTTTGTTTGCTTCTGCCATTTTATGGGTATCTGTACGTTTCTTAACGGCAGCACCTTCTTCTTTTTCAGCAGCTAGAATTTCGGCAGCTAACTTTTGCGCCATCGATTTTTCATTGCGTTTGCGTGCATAGCTGATCAACCACTTCATGGCCATAGATATTTTTCTATCTGGGCGTATTTGCATTGGTATTTGAAAGGTAGCACCTCCCACACGACGACTGCGAACCTCAACATGGGGCATCACATTAGACAATGCATCCTTCCAGTGTTGAAGTGCATCTTTTTCTTCGTCTTGTTTTTTTGAATCTACGATATCGATCGCATCGTAAAAGATCTTGAATGCTACAGATTTTTTCCCATTCCACATCAGGTTGTTGACAAAACGCGTGACCAGTTGGTCATTAAATCGCGGGTCGGGAAGTAACGGGCGTTTTTTCGCCTTTCTTTTTCTCATATTCTGGGTTTGAGTGGTTCAAGCAAGCTTGAACGTCATATTATCATATCAGGTCTAAACTATTTTTTTGGTCGTTTAGCACCATACTTAGAACGACGCTGTAAGCGACCTTCTACACCAGCGGTGTCAAGTGCACCACGAACGATGTGGTAGCGAACACCAGGTAAATCTTTTACACGACCTCCGCGAACAAGCACAATAGAGTGCTCTTGCAGGTTGTGACCTTCCCCAGGGATGTAGGCATTTACCTCATTTCCATTGGTAAGGCGCACCCTTGCCACTTTCCGCATTGCAGAATTAGGCTTTTTAGGTGTGGTGGTGTACACACGGGTACACACGCCTCTTCGCTGTGGACATGAATCCAAAGCTGCTGATTTACTCTTCTTTGCAAGGTCTTTGCGACCTTTTCGAACTAGTTGCGATATGGTTGGCATACGTTATACTTGCTTTAATCCTTTATTTAAAGGGCTGCAAATGTAGTATAATTTTTGTCGCTTTCAAATAATTTTTTAGCTGTTTTTATTTCTTCGTATAACAGTCGGGGAAAAGAAGATATAATTCTCTCCAAAAATCAGAATGTTATAAGGAAGTGCTAAAATTCAATTTACAGTATGTAATTTTGCGCCTGCTGAGATGAAAATCGAAAACAACTTTTACGAGCTATTTACCCAATTGAGGCGTGACAAACGCCCTTTTGTGCTGTATCGTTTACCCAATACTAATTCTCTCAAGCTCATTCTGCAAAACGACACCAGACTGCATACAACCACTTCTTTGACAGAAAATGGGTTTGTATTTGCACCCTTTAAACGCACAAATCAATTCACCTATATTCCAAACCACAAGGTCTCTCAAGTTGGCATTCCTAGCCCCAAAGTCAGAACCAAAACGCTAACTGCAACTGAAACAGCTGCACAAAAAGCATATTATAATAACTTGGTGACGAATGCCATTACAGCCATAGGTAAAGGTGACATTCAAAAAGTGGTCGTATCACGGCTTCACAAACAAGAATTCAAGCAAAATATAGCCGATTCTTTTGTTCGACTCTTAGATGCCTACCCCAATGCTATGGTCTACTATTGGTCACACCCCAAAACAGGTACATGGATGGGTGCAACTCCCGAAACATTATTAAACCTAAAAGCGAGGAAATGCAAAACCATGGCGCTAGCAGGAACGTTAGCCTATCATGAAAATACGCCAACAAAATGGTCTAAAAAAGAAATTGCAGAGCAGCAAATGGTGACCCATTTTATTGAGCAACAACTGAAAGTATTGTACCCGAACCACAATATAAAACCGTCTGATGTTTACACCAAAAGAGCTGGGAACCTAGTACATCTTTGTGCTGATTTTGAATTTGAAATTAATGATGTAACCTTGTTAGATCTCGTTCAAGCGCTGCACCCAACTCCTGCAGTTTCTGGTGTGCCAGTTGACAAAAGCCTTGCGTTTATCGAAACTTTTGAAACACATCAACGCAGCTACTATGCAGGCTTTTTGGGCCCTGTAGAAAAAGAAAAGGCACATATATATGTCAATTTACGCTGTGCGACAATAGAAAAAACACAACTCACACTCTTTGTAGGGGGTGGTATAACGGCCGAAAGCAATATGAAATCAGAGTGGGAAGAGAGCCAACGCAAGGCCGAAACATTGTTGAACGTCATATAATGTATGAGTGTTAGTACACTCACATTCGGTTTTGTACTTTTGCAGGGCTATGAAACCCAATTCCAAATCAAAGCAATTACGCTACACAGAAATACCACTGCCACAAGCAGTTGTATTTTACTGTGAGCAATACGGCATTGAGCACGTTGTTATTTCTGCTGGATCTCGGAACGCACCCCTTACAAATGGTTTCACTGAAAATTCATTTTTTAAGACATATAGTATTGTCGACGAACGCGCTGCTGCATTTTTTGCATTGGGCATGGCTCAGCAGCTAGATCGACCTGTGGCAATAGTCTGTACTTCTGGATCGGCACTTTTGAACTACTACCCTGCCGTAGCTGAAGCCTATTACAGTGGCATACCATTGGTGATCCTATCCGCAGACCGAATGCCACATCGCATCGGAATTGGCGATGGACAAACCATTGAACAAGAAGGGGTTTTTGGGCCCCATCTATTGAGCGCTGCTAATTTACTGCCGGACGTTTCGCATGCAATTGATACCCTTCTCAAAAGCAACAGACAAGCTTTTTTTGCTAATAAGCCCAGTCAAAAAGAAGTAGCTAAGCTCCAAGAAAAACACCAAGCCCACAATATTGCAGAACTGCAACGGGTGTTTACACTGGCAAACCACAGCAAGGGCCCAGTGCACCTTAATATTCCTATGGAAGAACCTTTATACGGAATGACCACAACTCCCATTGCCTTCCCAAAACCAAAAGCCATAGCCTCTACTAATTTAAAAACGGATATTTCAAATCTGCAGTCGCTGTGGAATAAGGCAACAAAAAAAATGATTTTGGTTGGGGTATCAAGACCCAATGCAGAACTTTCTACTGTTCTTTCCAAATTACTCGAAGACCCAACTGTGGTGGTGCTTACAGAAAAGACATCTAATTTTTCAAACCCAAAAGCCATAGGTGCTATTGACTGCCTTATGGCACCCCTAGAGATGGAGCCCAATAACCATTCCGATTTACAGCCAGATTTACTAATTACTATTGGTGGTATGGTGGTTTCAAAGAAAATCAAATTTTTCCTGCGCGAGCACAAAGCAAAACATCACGTTCACCTAGGAGAAACTTCAGCAAATGACACCTTTTTCTATTTGACAACACATCTTGATACAGCTGTTGCAGCAACCTTGGATAGCTTAAAGACAGTATCTAAGGGCAACTACCAACCAAGCGTGCTATCACACTACAACAGATACCTTCAAACAGCCGCCAGTTATTTAAAAAAAGCACCCTTTTCTGACCTACGTGCTTTTGATATGATATCATCTGCGCTTCCCCAAAATACACATTTACAAATAGCAAATAGTTCACCGGTACGTTATATTCAATTATTTGATTTACCAATAGGCACAGAGGTGTTCTGTAACAGGGGAACGGCTGGTATAGATGGGAGTACTGCTACTGCTATGGGTGCTGCTCAAATCAATCCTAAACAAACGGTATTAATTACCGGCGATTTAAGTTTTTTTTACGATGTAAATGGCTTGTGGAACAATTATATTCCACAGGATACGCGCATCATTGTACTCAACAATCAAGGGGGTGGTATTTTTAGGATACTCCCTGGAGTTAAAGACACATCTAAATACGACACCTACTTTGAAACCATACACAAGCGCAATGCCCGACATGTAGCAAAAAGCTTTGGGCTAGGCTATAAGCGTGTGCAGACCAAGTGGGGGTTGAAACTAGCCTTAAAGACTTTTTTTAAACCGGGTAGTAAAGCTAAAATTTTAGAGATTTGCACTCCCAGAAAAACAAACAATGTGGTACTTTTAGATTATTTTAAGGCCATGGCTACAAACGAATTAAATCAAGAATTATGAGAACATGGGAAACCATCAAAGCGTATAGCGACATCCGCTTCGAAATTTTTAAAGGGATCGCTAAAATCACCATAGACAGAGAAGGTGTTTATAACGCCTTTCGACCTGAGACCAACAACCAAATGTTGGAAGCCATGGACATCTGTCGCGAACGCGAAGACATCGACGTAGTGGTATTTACCGGCGCTGGTGAAAAAGCTTTTTGTAGCGGCGGCGATCAAAACGTAAAAGGAGTTGGTGGCTATGTGGGTGAAGATGGTGTTCCACGGCTGAATGTATTAGACCTCCACAAAAAAATTCGTGAAATTCCTAAGCCCGTTGTGGCTATGGTCAATGGATATGCAATTGGAGGCGGACATGTGCTTCATGTGGTTTGCGATCTAACCATCGCAAGCGAAAATGCCATTTTTGGACAAACAGGCCCAAAAGTAGGTAGCTTTGACGGAGGGTTTGGATCATCCTACCTTGCGCGGCACGTAGGCCAGAAAAAGGCACGAGAAATTTGGTTTTTATGCCAGCAATATTCTGCACAAGAAGCATTGGACATGGGACTGGTCAACAAGGTTGTTCCCCTAGAAAAACTGGAAGACACCGTAGTAGACTGGTGTCAAATCATGCAACAGCGCAGCCCTTTGGCATTACGCATGATCAAACGCTGCATGAATGCCGAACTTGACGGTCAACATGGCCTTATGCAACTTGCAGGGGACGCAACACTTATGTATTACCTCATGGACGAAGCCCAAGAAGGTAAAAATGCCTTTTTAGAAAAGCGCAAGCCCAACTTCAAACAATATCCAAAGTTTCCGTAGTGTCAAAAAAATCCTTGTTAATGATTTGGGTAGCTGCAGCACGACTGCGCACCTTACCCTTGTCAGTGGTGGGGATTGTTG
>JBDQNA010000151.1:0-2861 GCA_040261965.1 Flavobacteriaceae bacterium | reverse complement strand
TGGGGAAACTAGTCCATTGACTTTGGTATAAATAAAACCTGTCTTTCGGAAGTCCGCAAAGATCAACCGCTCCAAAATAAGAGCTTCTGGCTGGCCAATCACCGTTCCAATAGCCGTTGGTGGAGTTGTCTTTCCCTCCGAATGGAGTTGGCTCACCCAAATAATCAAAACCTGTCCATATGAATTCTCCTAAATTCTCAGCTGTTTTTTCCAATGCTTCAAATTCAATATCTGGGGGGTAAGCCCAAGGAGGTCCGATAAAATCATAGCTGGTTATTTCCAAGGATTCGTGTTTTTCATACTTTTCAATGGGTAAGTGATAAGTTCCCCTGCTACTTACCGTACTAGAAGTCTCAGACCCATAAACAATCCAGTCGGGATGCTTTTCCAACACCTCCCGGTACTTTCGAGGCTTATAATTCCATCCAACCAAGTCTATAGCATCAGCCATACCGTTTTCCATTGGCTTTCGATATTGGTTAAACCCGGCCGTAGTCGGTCTCGTGGTATCTTCATCTTTACAAATAGCCACCAGTTTTTTAGCTATTTTCGTTCCTTTTGTATTGTGCGACTGCTCTAAAATTTCATTTCCAATACTCCACATCACAACAGATGGACTATTCCTAAAAGCGCGAATCATATCACGTAAATCTTGCTCATGCCAGTCGTCGAAGTGTTTACTATAATCGTTTTCCACTTTTGCCATTTGCCACACATCAAAAGCTTCTACTTGTAGTAATAGTCCCTTTTTGTCACATAGCGCTACTTGCTCAGGTGATGGAGGATTGTGACTTGTACGAATGGCATTTACTCCCATTTCTTGCATGATTTCAAGCTGGCGTTCTGTAGCACGTGTGTTTACGGCTGTTCCCAATGGCCCCAAGTCATGATGCAAGCACACTCCCTTAAACCTTGTTTGCCTACCATTGAGTTTAAAGCCAAAATCAGCACCGTACTCAATTGATCTGATCCCAAAGGTAGTTTCGTAAGTATCCAGTACTGTGTTGTCTTTTAAAACCTCGGTTTTGGCCAGATAAAGGTTTGGGGTTTCTAAATCCCAAAGTAGAGGCATGGGAACTTGCGTATGCTGTTCCGCCACAACAAGTCCATTGGCTTTTGTTGCTACCGTACTAGAGACTTCAGTTACTTCTTGCATATTTGGATCGTAGATGGTGGTGCGAAGCGTTATTAGAGCTTGAGTAGATGCTGTACTTTTAACTTCTGTTCGGACGTTTATCTTAGCCGAATTAGCGCTTATTTCAGGCGTTGTAATAAAGGTACCCCATTTGGGTATGTGAATACTGTTGTTTATTTCTAGCCAAGTATTTCGGTATATTCCAGCACCAGGATACCATCTAGAAGAAAAGTCTTCAGGAGACAATTGAACTGATATGGTATTTTGAGCACCGTAATGAAGTCTCTCAGACAAATCAACAGAAAAACCGATATACCCATAGGGCCTTTCGCCAACGAGGATGCCATTTAGAAATACTTTTGCATTGTTCATGGCACCATCAAAATGTAAGGTGATGTGTTTTCCTGCTGCTGTTTTAGGGATACTAAATTGTTTTCTATACCAGCCAACCCCATGAAAAGGCAGGCCTCCACTTCTTGCATTATAGGATGAATCAAAAGGCCCCTCAATAGCCCAATCATGAGGTAAATCAAGTGTTCTCCAACCAGCGTCATCAAAATCTGTTTCAGAAGCGCCTTCCAAATCTCCTTTGTAAAATTTCCATCCTTCGTTAAAACTTACAGGGTCAGTTGTTATAGATTCATTGCAGGACAGAAGCAGTACTACAAACATTAATAGCAATAAATATGTTGATTTCATATGCGGTTGAATTGATATGGTTATTCAGGCTTAATTCTGCTGAGTCGTTCTGACTCACTATCCATGGTGTAGCGAACTACATTTAGTGCTTCAGTACCCCTAGCTTCAATTAGGGTTTTGCTCCAAACGTGACGCATCTCTTCTAGCTTTTCTGTATGCCCAATGTTGTTGGCTAGATTGTGTTGTTCGTCCGGATCGTTTTTAAGATGATAAAGTTCTTCATAAACAGCTGGCTCTCCATTTAAGGACCCTTCAATAAATGATTGATATACTGCTATTTGCGGATCATGATTTGCATAGAGCATGCTAGTCATATTTACCTTGTATTTTTTGGCTGTATCAATCAAGTACTGCGCTGATAAATTTTCATTCTTATAATATCTAATATATTTCCACTCTTTGTCTTGAACGGCTTCACATCTTGGATTTCCAAAATGAGTAGACCATAAGTTTTCGGTAAATAAAACCTCACGAATTGGCAGGTCGTTTCCTTTTATAATGGCGTTTAAAGGCTTTCCTTGATAAGATGTCGGTATAGGTATTTCGGCATAAGTCAACATGGTGGGAGCTAAATCAATGGTTTGTACAAGCTGTGTATTTTTCATGCCTCTACTCTTTTTCGGAGCATTAGGGTCATAAATAATCATGGGCACACGTGTGCAGACTTCATAGCATAATGCTTTCCCACCTAAGCCATTTTCACCCCAAAAAATCCCATGATCCGATGTAAAAATGATAATAGTGTTTTTATCTAAATTTTGCTCTTTTAGGGTTTTTCTAAGAGTTCCAACTAGGGCGTCTATTCCTGTGACTGCTTGCATATTACGAATCATTCGCTCACGTAATTCTTGTTTGTTATTCACAAAATCATAAATATTCTGGCGATCATCAGCGTGCAAGACATGGGTTGGAAGTTTTGGCGATACGATTGCATCTTTTTCGGTATAAAATTTTGGTAGTGGGATTTCTTTGTCCCGATATAAACTTTTGTAGGTTTCAGGATCGGTAGGCAGCATCTTCATGGTAC
>JBDQNA010000014.1:0-14292 GCA_040261965.1 Flavobacteriaceae bacterium | reverse complement strand
GTACCATTCAAAAGTATTAAATTTAGACAGCCAAAATTATGGAAGAAGAAAAAGTTTTAAAAAGTACTACGGAAAAGGCCTTAATGAGCCTTGCGCATGAAATCTTGCGCAAGCGAAATCGCATGTCGCTTTCAGATATTCATGAGAAAGCAGCGGCCATCATGGCTATAGCTGAACCAAAAACAGTAGTGCAGCAAGCGCCTGCTGAAGAGCCGAAAGCGCAACCTGTCCTTGAGGATGTCTTGCAACAACCCGTTGCTGAAATTGCCTTTGAGACGGTAAGGGTAGATTTTGCCGAAAGGCTTTTTGAAGGAAGCAATGCCGATTTTCAGCGCATAATGTCCATGCTAAACTCAAAGGAAAACAAAGCAGAAGCAATATCCTTTATTGAGAAGCAAGTACAACCCGATTACGATTGGAGCGATAAAGAACATGATGTTGCTGCATTTATAGCTCATATTTCAAAGCTTTACGAGGCTTAATTCGCTTTTACTAAAAAATACGTTTTGGAAAAAAATACAATACAGCACGAAATAGAGGGCCTCTGGTTGGTTCCTACACCGATTGGAAACCTAGGGGATATTACCTTACGTGCATTAGAAGTGTTGGGTGCAGCTGACCTTATTTTGGCTGAAGATACTCGGACCACTGCCAAACTGCTTAAGCACTACGACATAGACACCCCTATGCGTTCTTTTCATATGCATAATGAGCACAAATCAGTGCCTAGAATTATTTCAGAATTATCTGCTGGCGGTTGTATTGCATTGGTTTCTGATGCGGGTAGTCCAGGGGTTTCAGACCCGGGATTTTTATTGGTACGCGCATGTGTAGCTGCCAAAATCCACGTTCAGGCACTGCCTGGCGCAACAGCCTTAGTTCCTGCATTAACACTAAGTGGGATCCCCTGTGAGCGCTTTGTGTTTGAGGGGTTTTTACCTCCTAAAAAAGGACGTCAAAAACGCCTTTCAGCTTTAGCCGAAGAAACACGTACCATAGTGCTGTATGAATCCCCCCACCGAATTCTAAAAACGCTTGGCCAACTTGCCGAGCACTTAGGAGAAAAGCGGGAGGCGACCGCTTCAAGAGAACTGACGAAAAAGTTTGAAGAAACCGTCCGTGGTTCGTTAAAAACGCTCATTGACCATTTCACAAAAGCCCCGCCTAAAGGAGAGTTTGTGATCGTAGTAGAAGGATTGTCGTAATGCATTGGAATATAAAGGATACGCCCAGTAAAGAAACCATAGCGCATTTAATCGATTGCTTGGGTATTGACGCTGTTGTTGCACAGCTGCTCGCACAGCGAAATATTACCTCTTTTGAGTCGGCAAAAGCATTTTTTAGACCCCATATTGGACAGCTTCACGATCCCTTTTTGATGCAAGACATGGAAACAGCTGTTTCAAGACTACAACAGGCAATAGATCAAAAAGAGACCGTGATGGTTTATGGCGATTATGACGTAGACGGGACTACCTCGGTAAGCCTACTGACGCATTTTTTGCGCAGTCAAGGTCTTAACGTCACGCCATATATTCCAGACCGCTATGCTGAAGGATATGGACTATCCAAAAAGGGAATAGACACGGCAAAGGCTGCCAATATATCGTTTATGATCGCCTTGGATTGTGGTGTTAAAGCCATCGAACAGGTGGCTTATGCAAACTCATTGGGCATTGACCTAATTATTTGCGATCATCACACTCCTGGGGATGTGCTCCCAAATGCCTTTGCTGTTTTGGATCCAAAACGAAGCGATTGTGCCTATCCATTTAAAGAACTCTGCGGTTGTGGTGTAGGCTTTAAGCTTATGCAGGGGTTGTTACAACAACAAGGCAAGAACGTGAATGATATTATTGCTTATTTGGATTTTGTTGCTGTTGCTATTGCAGCAGATATCGTTCCTGTGGTTGGTGAAAATAGGACCTTGGCCTTTTTGGGCCTTCAGCAACTCAACGCCCACCCAAGACCGGGCTTAAAAGCACTTATGCGAGATAAGCCAACGGCGCAAATTATTTCAGATGTTGTTTTTGGTATGGCGCCACGGATCAATGCTGCCGGGCGTATGAAACATGGGTTGCATGCGGTCGAATTGCTGCTTTCAGCAACAGATGAGGAAGCCCAAACACTAGCCCAAGAAGTCGAAATGTACAACACTTCCCGTCGTGAAGTAGAACAAGAAATCACCAAAGAGGCCTTAGCGCAAATAACAGAAAATCAGGAGGAAAATAATGCGGCTAGTGTAGTTTATGCTCCCCATTGGCATAAAGGGGTAATCGGTATTGTTGCTTCAAGACTTATTGAATCCCATTACCGACCAACCTTGGTGTTTACCAAGTCTGAGGAAGGAGTTCTAGCTGCATCTGCACGTTCTGTTCGAGGCTTTGATGTGTATAAGGCAATCGATACTTGTAGTAAACATATTATTCAATTTGGCGGGCATAAATACGCCGCAGGGGTTACCATTAAGGAAGAAAACTACCAAGCCTTTAAGGCGGCATTTGAAACACAGGTTGCTCAAACACTAACGGCGACACAAAAGGAACAAACGCTTGATGTTGATGTTGGGTTGCCCTTTACTGCCATTACACCAAAACTATTGCGGATCTTAAAGCAAATGGAGCCCTTTGGCCCTGAAAACAGCAGTCCTGTTTTTTATACCGATGGGGTTGTGGGCAGCGGGTATGCCAAATTGGTAGGCCAAGATAAAAGTCATATTAAAGCAAGATTTGTTCAAGGTGCTAGTTCACCCATAGACGCTATAGGCTTTGGTCTGGGCAAAAAAATGAATTTGCTCAAAAAAGGAACGCCCCTTCGCATTGCATACGCCCTAGAAGAAAACGTATGGCAGGGCAATGTTAGCGTTCAACTACGGCTTAAAGACATTGAATAAAAAAACCCTCAGCTAGGCTGAGGGTTTTGAAATTTAAAAAATTTCTAATTACTAGAAAGAGTACTTCAAACGAACATTGTAGGTGGTTCCGTATCCGAAATATACTTCGTTCGCAACATTAACGCCGTTCCAGGTACGGTCCCCAGAGGCTGCATGAATATTAGTGTTGGCTTGAGAGATATACTCTTCATCAAACAGGTTATTGATATTTGCTCTGATTTGGAATTTGTTGCCAAATAGCGCTGTTTTGTAAGTTAAACCGAGGTCGATAATATTGTAAGCCGGCAGCTTAATTGCTCCATCATTATCAGCGGTTTGGAAAACACTATCTGTAACATCAAAATCTCCATATAAACCATCGAACGATAGCCAGTCTATATCAAAAGAGAATGCATCATTTACAAAATAAGTAGCGCCTAAATATGTTGTGAATTGAGCGGCATCACCAATCTTTACGTCATCCATATAGAGTGTTCCTGTACTGCCTAAACTTGCTCCTGTCTCAGCATTTGTTGAAACTCCTTCAAAGTTTTTGGTATACTTCCAATCGCCAGCTGAAAGAGATGCATTAACTCTAAGGTCAGCGGATACAAACCATGTTGCTTCTGCTTCAATTCCAGTGTGATTTTGTTCAACTCCGCTAAAGACCGTACGAATACGATCTGGGTCAACCCCTGAGTAATCAACAAACGAACGATCTCCCCAGGTTGTAGAATATGCATTTATTTTGGCTTTAACTTTTTTGCCAAAGAAATTGTATCCTAACTCAAATGAAGTAATTGTTTCATTTTCAATGATTTCTGCTTGCTCATAATCATAATCAGCATTAATAAACACACCATCAAACACAGGTGGTCTTTTAATAAATCCTGCGTTGGCAAACACATTGCTTTGCTTGTTAATTTGAAAGCTTGCGCCCCCTTTTAAATAACCTCCGTTAACTGTGATTTTTGGGCTTTCTCCCTTTGGCTCAGTAAAGTAATATTGGTTAGAAAAATATGTTACTGAGTTCGTCCCCGCTTGAAGAACAGCCGTAAAGTCATCAGATCCAACGTATTCAATTAATCCGTTGAAGCCTGTCCAGCGTACATTTCCTTTATAGTTACGCTGCGTGTTGTTAGGGTCCTTAAATCCTAAATCCTTAAAAGGGGACGATTCATAAGCTGTCGCTACGATATGCCCCGCATTAGATCCATCGGAGTAAACATGTTCATTGGCAGTACTAATGAATCCGTCTAATCCAATAAAGTCACTAATTCCACGGTAGTGAAAACCGGCATAAGATCTTAAATCTACCCCCACTTCATATCGAAAGTTATCGGTATTGATTTTCAGTTTAGAAATTCCTCCAAACCAGTTGTGTGAGTTGGTAGAAAAAGGACGAACTATAGTGTTTCTAGGCGAACCACCTAGCTCACTGCCTCTATAGTTGTGCGTGCCCACTTTATAGCCGTCAAAAATTCCGCCTTGAACTGTTCCTGCATTGGCAAGGTTGTCTGACTCAACTGCATCCCAGTTAATGGTATAATCTGCATTTCTATATTTAGAACCGCCGCCGCTATGGAAATCCATGAAAGACTCTCTAAAAGGAGTGATGTCATAATTTCTTCCACGAGTTCCTGTCCCGCCTCCACGTCCTGCAGAACCGTACAATGAAGTAGATAGGCTTATGTTGTCGTTTACTTGCCAATCCCAGTTAAATGTACCTAATGGCTTGTGGTAATAGTTTCTTAAAACTGAAAATTCTTGACCTCTATATTCTCCATATACGTAGTTGAATTTTCTATAATCATTCCCTTGTTTCGGTCCTGCATCTAAATAATCTTCCAAACGGTGCCCGTAGTATGCTTGGTGGTGCCATTGTCCTGCACCCATCAAAGACAGGTTAAAATTGTGGTCACTCTCGTCAGGAGAGTATCCAACAGCTACGAAGTATGTTGTCCCTTCACCAGCGGTACCATTACGGTACCCGTCTCCAGACCATTGAGAGAGTAAATAACTGCTTGACCAGCCCTTTTCGTTTTTACCTGTAGCGTAGCTTACAGTAGTTTTCATGTAACTGTCATTTCCTGTAGTAAAAGAAATTTTGCCGCCTTCTGGCAATTCCGCTGGGTCTGTAATAATGGATACCGTCCCTCCAACAGATGGCGTTGCTAATGAAGTAGAGCCCAATCCTCTTTGAATTTGCACTGTAGATGTTACATCTGTTAAACCAGCCCAGTTTGACCAATAAACTTTGCCGTTTTCCATGTCGTTAACTGGCTGCCCGTTAATAACCGTTGCCGTATTAAAGTTGCTAAATCCTCTTAGCCACATTTGTCCATCACCATAACCCCCATTATCCTCGTTTTGGTAAACACCAGGGGTTTTGATAAAAGTGCGCACGAATTCAAGGTTTCCTGCTTTTAAATCAATTTCTGATTTAGAAATTGTACTAAAAGCAATTGGCGTTACACGTTCTTTGGCTACGTCAATTACTCCAGAGGAGACAACAACTTCATCTAGCTCATTAACTAAAATAGAGTCCTTTTCCTGTGTTTGCTGTGAAAACACAAGTGTGGTTGCTAAAACAGCAGCCGATGTTAGTAGTTTTTTCATTGTTTTAGTTTTAAAGTTTACGCTAATATCCTAAGTATTTGCGCATCGGGCGTTATAAACACGTTAAACAATTTTAACATTTTATTAACTTTTATACCGGGCAAGAAGTTGGGCGGTGGAGCTGTCGTGTTTTACTGAAGTTGCATTGTCCATTTCGTCTAAAATAACGGATGCCAATTGCTTTCCCAATTCGACACCCCACTGGTCATAGCTATAGATGTTCCAAACCACCCCTTCCACAAAAATCTTATGCTCGTACATAGCCACTAAAGCGCCCAATGTTTCAGGTGTAAGCTTATCAACTAAAAGTGTGGTGGTGGGTTTATTGCCCGTAAATATTTTAAATGGAATCAAGTGCTCCATTTCGGCTTTATCCATTCCTTTTTGAATGAGCTCTTCACGTACCTGCCCTTCCGTTTTGCCGCTCATCAAAGCTTCGGTTTGTGCAAAGAAGTTTGCCATCAGTTTATCATGGTGAGCTTTGTTTCCGTGAAGTGCTGTCGAAAAGCCAATAAAATGTGCCGGTATCAACTTAGTCCCTTGGTGTATCAATTGAAAAAAGGCATGCTGTGAATTGGTGCCCGGTTCGCCCCAAATAATGTTTCCTGTGTTGTAGCTAACAGCCTTTCCTGCTCTGTCTACTGATTTTCCGTTACTCTCCATAATACCCTGTTGCAAATATGCCGGTAAACGGTTCAGGTATTGGGAGTATGGGATCACAGCTTCTGATTGTGCGCCTAAAAAATTGTTATACCAGACAGTAAGCAGCGCCAACATAACAGGGATATTATCTTCAAAGGGAGCCGAGGCAAAATGTTCGTCCATTTGATTAGCACCGTCAAGCAGGGCTTCAAAATTGTCAGGACCAACAGCCAAAGCAATGGAAAGTCCAACCGCACTCCAAAGTGAAAAACGACCTCCTACCCAATCATTCATAGGAAATACATTTTTGGGCTGGATGCCAAAAGCATCTATTGCAGCAAGGTTTGTCGATACCGCTACAAAATGGTCTGCAACAGCATTCTTACCTAATGCCTCAACAAGCCATTTTTTGGCAGTAGTGGCATTTGATAATGTTTCTTGCGTGGTAAACGTCTTAGACACTACCACAAACAGAGTCGTGGCAGGATTAACCTTCTTTAGTACTTCCATTACATGATCGCCATCAACATTAGACATAAAGTGTACGTTGAGATGATTTTTATAATATGTCAAGGCCTCAGTAATCATGGCAGGACCTAAATCTGACCCCCCTATACCAATATTAACCACATCTGTAAATGCTTGTCCTGTACTGCTTTTTTGTTCTCCAGCAATAATCGCATTGGTAAATGCTTTAATTTTTGCTCTGACCGCATAGACTTTAGGCACCACATTTTCGCCGTTTGCGCGGATATCTGCGTCTTCTTTTGCTCTAAGTGCCGTATGTAGCACAGCTCTGCCTTCTGTTTGGTTGATTGTATCCCCAGATAAATACGCCTTACGAGCATCTTCTAAGCCCGTCTCTTTAGCCAGGCCTAATAAGGCGGCTTGAATGTCTTTGTCAATGTGATTTTTTGAGTAATCCACAAAAAAGGACTCCCATGTAATTGAAAATTGTTGGGCACGACTCCTGTCATCTGCAAAGTAATTTTGCAGTGTTTTGGGGTCTTTTGCGAGTTGCGCAAGTTTGTTCCAACTGCTAGTTGACGTTGGATTGATTTTCGGGAGTGACATATGTTATTGAAGTTTCTGAATTATAAAACGTAATGCAATCTAAGGTTTCTTTCAAAGGTTGCATATAGACCATATACTTATCTTTCAGTTTGGGTTCAATAGGCTTTGCTTCGGGGAGTTTTTGTCTAAACGGGTCTACTTGTTTGCCGTTTTTCCAAAAGCGGTAACAAACATGTGGACCTGAGGTATATCCTGTCATGCCGACCGTTCCTATAAGGTCGCCTTGCTTGACTTGTTGGCCTTTACGCACCTTGCGTTTTTTCATGTGCAAGTACTGCGTTTTGTAAGTGCCGTTATGGCGAATGGTAACATAGTTTCCGTTGCCTCGGGTATAGCCCGAGGCCACAACCGTTCCGCTAGCCGTAGCACGAATAGGGGTTCCTACAGGGGCGGCAAAGTCAGTGCCATAATGAGGCTTGGTACGCCCGTAATATGAAATCCGACGACGCTTATTATACCTTGAGGAAATGCGTGAAAACTGTACGGGCGCTTGTAAAAACGCGCGGCGTAAATTCTTCCCTTTTTCGTCGAAAAACTCTGTGATTCCACGAGCTGCATCAGATTCAAACTCAATGGCGTAGTACGGTTTTTTTCTGTGCTCAAAATATGCGGCATGAATGCGATTTAGTCCCACATAGATAGAGTCATCAACATATTTTTGGGTGTATACGATCTTAAAACGGTCCCCTTTTTCCAAACGAAAAAAATCGATGCTCCACGCATAAATATCTGACAAGTCGTAGGCCAGTAACGGGCTTAACCTTTGTGCTTCTAAGGTCTCCGATAATGAGCTCGTAATAACGCCTTGTGCTTCAAAAGTTCGTAGTGTAACCTCTTTTTTGTTCTTTTTGGCATAGACTGAATCTTTTAGATTTACCACCACATAATCCAGCATGGACGGTTGATAAATAAACGCTACTGGTGAGGCCAAAGAATCTTTTGAAAATAAAAACGTATAGGGTCTTTTGGGCTTTATTTTTCTAAAGTTATACGTCTTTTTGACTTTTCTATTGATGTTGTAAATGTCTGTGTAACTAAAGCCATTTTCTAAAAATATGTCTGCAAAAGTGTCCCCGCCTTGAACCGTGTCTCGAACTACTTCAAGATCGTTTAGTTTATACCCATATGCAAAAACATCTGGCTCGGGTGGCGCAACTGGTGTTTCATCGGCCTTATCCGAAGAACAACTACAGCCAACAGTTAAGGCGGCCATAAAAACAAAAAGAAAACTATTTCTCAACAACAATTTCAAATGGGTTTTTTAATCCTTTAAAGGCATCTAAATCTGCGGTGATGCTTCCAACGCTCAAATCTGCTTGCAAGCGCAAGGGGATTTTATTGTCGTCGCTGCTAACCCATAGTGTAATGCTTTCGCTACTTCTAAACACACGCCCAGATTGTACGTAAGGACGAAATTTTAATGCGTTAACCTTACCAAATTTTGTCTTGATGGTCTCTCTGCCTAAAAACTTGAATTTGAACGCGTAATTTTCTGAGTCAAAAAACAAATTCACAACTACAAATTCGTCTTTTTTAATGCTGTAAATGTCTAAGTGCTTTCGCAAGTAATAAACAAAAGATATCAAATCCTGAACTTCAGAATCCGTGCTAAAAACACCTGTTGTTTCTTTCAAAAGATCAATTACTGTTGCCTGTTTCGTATTGTGATCAAAATCAATGGTAAGGTGTTTTTTATACCCTCCTTCGTTAATGTTGCGAATGAAGTGGAGTGGTCGATTCTCGTCTTTTGTAAAATAAGAGCTGTAGTAATCATCAACCTTAAAAAATAAACGAGCTAACCCTGTTGTACGCCCAATACCCTTGGCGTAATAAGCAGGCTGACCATTACGCACTGCTTCGGTTAACTCTAGGGTTGCATAGCTAGCATTAAAAATTCCGTAATGGATTCTGAATTTAAACCATTCGCCCGCTTTAAATGCTGGCTTAATTGGACTTTTAGCGATAATGCTGTGGCTACTTTGGGGCGGTGGTGTTTCTTGTGCGAAAAGAGGCGGCGTGTAAGTGAAAAAAACCACCCATAGCCATATCTGAAACTTCATAACCGCAAAAATACGTAAAAGCATTTATCTTAAATTTAAAATTGCCATCCAATATTAACATGAAACAAAAGCTTGCTAAATTGCGGACTATATGCTGCTGTAAGCTCTATGGGGCCTGCAAAAGTTTCCAACCCATATGCAATCCCTGCGCTGTAATAGTCAATACCTCTTTTCCACCGCCCCGTCTCGAATATATCTGTACTAACAATTCCTCCATTTAATAGCATTTTTAGGTGATGTTTTGGCGTAAACTCATAGTCAATTGTAGTTTCCGCTTTAACAAAACTATTGCCTGCTGTGTGCTGTTGGGGTAAGCCTGCAAAAGATTGGTAGTTCAAAACAGGAGCGTTTCCATATCCGCCAAAAGTAAAGTCGAAGGCAGAAGATGTAGTATCTCCTACTGTAAAGCCTCCAGACGTACTAATCAGGAGCGCCCATTTTGAGTCCAATGAGAAGGTGGCTCCCATATTGGCTTTTGCAATCAAGAAAGGGGTGAAAACAATGTCTTCTCTAGATGATTTTTCACTGAAATAATAATTGATGTCTCCTTCAAAAAAACCGCCTTTATTAGGATAAAATTTATCATCTCTTGTGTCTACTTTCAAATACCCCAGTGCGCTGTAATAATCAGCCTTGTCGGCATACAAAAAACGGGCTGTTTGTGTATCAAATAAATTTGTTTTAAACACATTGTGTTGATGTCCTAGTCCAGCTCCCAATACTACTTCCTCTTTAAAAAGGGTTTGTACATACCATGTGTTTTTCTGAACCAAAACACGTGTATTTGTTGATTTGTTCATGACAAACTGATCAGTGCTGAGAGATACGGGTGCTGCGGTGTCAAATTGATGCTGGATGGCGCTTAAGCCTACCGACCAAAACTCGCCTTTGTCAATAAAGTACGAAAAGGAATACTGGAAATATGCGCCTAGCATGATGTCCAAAGAGACCTCATCGTTTTTTAAAAATGCGTGCTTTTTGGTGAGGTTTACTAGTGCCGACGCCCCTATTAATTTATCGTAATGTAAACTACCGCGAAAAAGAGTCGTGTGTTTTGTTTCGGTGGGTGTCATTTTAAGTATTTCTTCACCGTTTTCTGTTTTTAGGTTATAACGAAAGGCATCAAAGTTTTGAGTGGTGGCAAGGTTTGACATACCCTCTTTTAATTTTTTGAAGGAATAGGTGTTTTTTGATTTTAACCTTAGCTTCCCGAGTAAATAATTGGTTTTATAATTTGGCGTAGTCCCGACCAAAAGTTTATCCAGTTGGAAAGAATGAGGTATTTCCTTTTGCTGCTTACCTCTTGTTTGTTGCTTTTTAGCCAAGGCTAGCAGCTGTGGTCTTGCCTTTTGTCCTGCTAAAACGCCTTGCGCCAGAATCTCTTTTTGCTTGTCAAAAGACAGAATGTTAAACGCTTCAAGTTCTGGTCGGATGTAAATTTGTGTTTTTTCCTCTTTAGAGGCCATTTGTTTTTGGGTTTGAAAGCTGCTTATTCGCGTTAACATTTCCGACAGGGTTGAGGTTTCGTCTGTTCTGCGAACATTTGTTTGCACATCTATGCCTATAATCACATCCATGCCCTTCGAAAGCATTTCTTCAATTGGATAATTATCCACAATCCCTCCGTCAATAAGCAAGCGGTCACCAACACGTACTGGCGAAAAAAGGGTTGGCAGGGCGCTACTCGCATTTACAGCAAGAGGCAAATACCCATTGTCTAACACGGTTGCAGCGCCCGTATTGATGTCTGTTGCCACGCAATAGAAAGGTATGGGCAACTTGGTAAAGTCTTGAGTGTTGCGTTGTTCGTGCATGAGCTGAACAAACATGGCATAGACATTTTGTCCTTTAGAAAGCGAAAGTGGAAATTGAATCCTTCCCTTTACTATGGGTAGTGTTATGGCGTAGCGTGAAGCGTCTTCTTTTGCATCAAAAGACATGAGGTCACGATCAAATTTGTCGTTAATCACATCTGAAAGATTTGTGTTCAGTAGCATTTCTTCCAATTGGCTGGCAGTATACCCGCAAGCGTATAGTCCTCCCACAATAGCTCCCATGCTGGTCCCCCCGATATAATCAATCCGGAGCCCTGCTCGTTCAATTTCTTTTAAGACACCTATATGCGCAATTCCCTTAGCGCCACCTCCGCTAAGGATTAACCCCACTTTAAGATCTTGTTGCGCTTGTGCACAAATGACCATTGAAAAAAAGAAAAACAGAAATGCCTTATGCTTTTTCATTGTGTAGGTGTTCGTGGATTTTCTTGGCCAGAATTGGCCCTATTATTTGGGATATTTCCTCTGTTGTTGCCGCCTTTAGGCGTTTTACAGATTTGAATTTCTTTAAGAGGTTTGTTGCTGTTTTCTCGCCAACACCAGGAATAGATTCAAGAGTAGAGTTGATGGCGCCCTTGCTGCGTTTGTTTCGGTGCAGGCGGATACCAAATCGGTGTGCTTCGTTGCGTAATTGTTGTACAATACGTAGCGTCTCGGAGCGCTTATCTAAATAAAGCGGAATAGGGTCGTCAGGGAAATAGAGTTCTTCCAAACGTTTAGCAATGCCTAAAATAGCTACTTTACCCCTTATTCCCAATACATCAAAACTCTTAAGGGCAGCACTGAGCTGTCCTTTACCCCCATCAATAACAACAAGTTGAGGAAGGGCCTCGCCCTCACTTAACAGTCGCTTATATCTGCGATAAACTACCTCTTCCATGGAAGCAAAATCATCTGGACCAACAACGGTTTTGATACCGTAGTGGCGGTATTCTTTTTTGCTTGGTTTTCCATTTCGAAAGACCACACAGGCAGCTACAGGGTCGATCCCCTGGATGTTGGAGTTGTCAAAACACTCAATATGTAATGGTAGCTCTTGCAGTCGCAAATCACGTTGCATTTGTGCCATAATCCGTTGGCTATGTTGCTCGGGGTCTATGAGTTTTATTTGTTTGAGTTGTTCCAATCGACTCAGTTTGGCGTTGCGTAATGACAAATTAATCAACTGCTTTTTCTCTCCGATTTTAGGTACCGTAACCCTAACCGTTTCGCCCAAGTCAATCTCAAAAGGAAGTAGAATTTCTTTGGATGACGAATCAAATCTTCTCCGTAATTCCACTACAGCTACACGCAATAGCTCCTGATCAGACTCCTCCAGTTTTTTCTTTATGTTCATACTGTGAAAGCGCACTATTGATCCATAGGCAACCTGAAGAAAGTTAACAAAAGCCGTCGTCTCATCTGATACAATGGTACACACATCTACAGCATCTATTTTAGCGCTCACCACAGCAGATTTAGATTGATACTGTTGCAAGGCTTCCATTTTTAACTTTATTTTTTGGGCATGCTCAAATTGCAAGGCTTCTGAAGCGGTAATCATTTCTTTTTTAAATGCGTTATTCACTTGCTTAAACTTTCCTTGTAAAATGGCACGGATATTTTCAATAGACTCAGTATAATGTTTGGTTGTTTGTTCGCCCACGCAAGCACCCAAACAATTTCCTATGTGATATTCCAAACATACCTTGTATTTTTCACTGGCAATATTTTCTTGACTCAAATCGTAGTGACAGGTGCGTAAAGGGTAAAGCTCGTTGATTAACTCTAAAAGCACACGAACCGTTTTGCCGTTGGTAAATGGGCCAAAATATTCCGACCCGTCTTGAATTACTTTTCTAGTGGCAAAAACTCGAGGGTAACGCTCTTTTTTAATGCAAATCCAAGGATATGTTTTGTCGTCACGGAGTAATATATTGTACTTTGGTTGGTGTTGTTTTATTAGTGTATTTTCTAAAATCAGCGCGTCTGATTCGGTAGGAACAACAATGTGCTTAAGCGTTTCAATGGCATTGACTAAGTTTCGTGTTTTGCGTGAATCCACTTTTTTCCTGAAATAAGACGACACCCGCTTTTTAAGATCTTTTGCTTTTCCCACATAGATAATTTCTCCAGCTGTATTGTAATATTGATACACGCCAGGGTCGTTAGGTAAGGATGCTACTTGTTGTTTTAAGTTGAACTGGGTCATGGTTACTAAAGTACAAAAACTTGCGTCTAAACCTGTATATTTATGCATGGCCAAAAAGCATGATTTACGGGAACTCTTCCGCAATAAACGTTCCAAGCTTTGCTCACAAGAGCTATCTGAAGCTAGTATTCGAATTTTCAATCATATTGTAAGGGATGAGCTGATCGAGGGGCATCTAATAATGCTTTATATGTCAAGTCAAAACCTCCAAGAATTTCCTACAGACCCTTTGTTTTCATTGTCAGGCAATTATGCTATTTGTGTGCCTAAAATAGTGAATAAAGACGGCCGTATGGAGGCCGTCATGTGGAGTAAAAACACCGCCGCAATGAATAAATGGGGCATCGCGGAACCACTTTCAGATGTGTATATTCCCCCTGAAAAGATTGATACTGTTGTAGTTCCCCTACTGTGTTTTGATAGGACAGGACATCGTGTAGGGTTTGGAAAAGGGTATTATGATCGGTTTCTTAAACGCTGTTCCAAAGACGTTAAAACCATCGGACTGTCTTATTTTGAAGCTGTAGATAAAATAACGGATGTTGAAACCACAGACGTGGCCTTAAATGTTATTGTAACACCAAAAAAAGTTTATCGCTTTTAGGTCGTTACTTGACGCTGTTGTAGTAGAAATAACACAACACCAATGCTAATGGCGCTGTCTGCAATATTAAAAACAGGCTCAAAAAAAGTGAACTGATTCCCCCCAACCAAAGGCAACCAATTGGGCCAAGTCCATGTAAACATAGGAAACTGAAACATATCGACTACATGGCCGAACATAAGCGGTGCATACCCTCCTTCTTCTGGCATAAAAGTAGCCAATTGGTTATACGTAGTTTCTGAAAAAAGGACTCCGTAAAAAACCGAATCTATAATATTTCCTAAAGCGCCAGCAAAAATTAAACTTACAGCTATCAATTGCAACTTAGGTACTTTTAATTTGACCGCGCGCAATAGCCAAACCCCTATTGCAGATACGGCTACCAGTCTAAAAAT
>JBDQNA010000125.1:0-3449 GCA_040261965.1 Flavobacteriaceae bacterium | reverse complement strand
TTTCGATGTCCTTGTAGGCATAAAAAGCCAAGCAATGGCCTTCGCCTCCGTCTCTCCCAGCTCGACCTGTTTCTTGATAATAACTCTCTATGCTTTTAGGAATATCGTGATGAATAACAAAACGAACGTCTGGCTTGTCTATTCCCATACCAAAAGCAATGGTTGCTACAATAACATCACAATCTTCTTTGAGAAAACTATCTTGGTTGTGAACCCTTTGCTTGGTGTCTAAACCAGCGTGATACGGCAAGGCATTAACACCGTTGACTTGTAACATTTGGGCTAGTTCTTCGACTCGCTTACGAGACAAACAATAAACAATGCCTGATTTACCTTTGTTTCCTTTAACAAAGGAAATAATATCGCGGTCAACTTGTTCTGTTTTTGGCCTTACCTCGTAGAACAAATTTGGTCTATTAAAGGAAGCCAAATAGGTAGTGGCGTCAGAGATATTAAGATTCTTGAGTATGTCTTCTTGAACTTTTGGCGTTGCAGTTGCCGTCAAACCAATGATGGGTATGTTGTTGCCTATGCGCTGCATGATGGCCTTAAGGTTGCGATATTCTGGTCTAAAATCATGTCCCCACTCTGATATACAATGTGCTTCATCAATGGCTAGGAAACTGATAGGAACAGTACGCAGAAAAGCAACATAATCTTCTTTTGTGAGTGATTCTGGTGCTACATATAAAAGTTTAGTCAGCCCCGAGCTGATGTCTTGCTTGACAATTTCAACCTGCGTTTTACTCAAAGAGGAGTTTAAAACATGTGCTATGCCATCTTTTTTGGAAATTCCACGAATAGCATCTACTTGATTTTTCATAAGCGCTATGAGTGGGGAAACTACTATGGCTGTTCCATGCTGGACAAGCGCAGGCAATTGATAACACAGCGACTTACCACCGCCAGTAGGCATAATTACAAAAGTATTCTCTTTGTTGAGTACGCTTTTTATTACTTCTTCTTGTAATCCTCGGAACTCGTTAAAACCAAAAAAATTTTTTAACGCGGCTTTTAAATCAAGCGCTTTGCCATCGACCTGTAGCTTCATCGTGGGTTTTGTACATTTGTACTCACAATATACGTTAAAACTGTTTAAATATCAATATTAATTGAACAAATCCAGCCACATATTAAAAGTTGCTGCCTCTGTAATAGAACAGCAATCCCTAGCCATCGCAGGATTGGCTCCGCAACTTAACAACGATTTTGAAGAAGTTGTCGATTGGATTCATACGGGAATAGGACGTTTGGTACTAACGGGTATTGGCAAAAGCGCTATTATCGGTATGAAAATTAGCGCCACCTTAAATTCTACCGGGACCAAAAGTATTTTCATGCACGCTGCTGATGCCATTCACGGAGATTTAGGTATGATAGAACAACAAGATATTGTACTGTGTTTATCGAAAAGTGGCACCAGTGCCGAAATAAAAACACTAGTTCCACTACTAAAAAATAGAGGCAACAAACTAATCGGTATGACGGCAAATCCCACTTCGTTTCTTGCTCAAAATGCAGATGCAATTTTACATGTTGGCATACCCAAGGAAGCCGACCAAAACAATTTGGCACCGACTACGAGTACCACAGCTCAGCTTGTTTTAGGAGATGCATTGGCCATTTGTCTGATGGAGCTCAGCGGATTCAAGGCAGAAGATTTTGCTCGCTCCCATCCTGGAGGCGCGTTGGGCAAGGCCCTAAACATCCAATTAGGACACTTGCTTCAGCCACACAAAAAACCAGCAGTAACAGCTGAAACGCCTATAAAAGCAGTTATTAGCGAGATTTCAACAAAGCTTGTTGGTGCAACAGCTGTAGTCCAAGACCAACAAGTTATCGGTGTCATAACTGACGGAGATTTACGGCGTATGATGCAATCGACTGATGATTTTTCAGCACTAAGTGCACGAGATATTATGGTAAAGAACCCCATTGTTTTAAGCAGTAAAACGCTTGCTAAAAAAGCATTAACTCTGATGCAAGAAAAGGAAATCAGTCAAATTATTGTGAAGGATGCCCAAGTTTATATGGGAGTAGTGCATATTCATGACATCTTAAACGAAGGTATATATTAGTGTATGGACAATAAAACCATGCCATTTCTTGATCATTTAGAAGAGTTGCGCTGGCACCTCATTCGTAGTATTTTGGCCATTTTTATTGCTGGTGGCGCTGCTTTTTTAGCCAAAGACTTTATTTTTGATGTATTACTATTTGGGCCCAAGAAACAAGACTTTGTAACCTATAAATGGCTCTGTAGTGCTGCTCAAGTGCTAGGTTTTGACGAAGGTTTTTGCCTAGACGAACTCCCCTTTAGAGTACAAAGCAGAACTGTAGCTGGACAATTTTCTGCACATATCTGGACATCCATAACGGCTGGTTTTATTATCGCCTTTCCATATGTGATTTATCAGCTATGGAAATTTATCAGCCCAGGAATGCTTAAGCCAGAACGCAGACAGGCACGCGGATTTATCATTGTGTCTTCGTTATTGTTTTTCACAGGAGTATTGTTTGGCTATTTTGTTATTACACCGCTTTCCCTTCGCTTTTTGGGAACCTACAGCGTCAGTAGTGAAATATTCAATGACTTTGACCTAAGCAGTTATACCGCATTGGTCCGTGCATCTGTACTTTCAGCTGGATTTATTTTTGAGCTACCCATATTGGTATACTTCCTGACCAAAATTGGCCTTATCACCCCTAGTTTGATGCGCAAATACCGTAAAATATCATTGGTGATTGTATTGACGCTATCAGCTGTCATCACCCCGCCAGACATTGCTAGCCAAATTATTGTGGCCATTCCTATTATGGTTTTATATGAAGTGAGTATCTTTATTTCGAAATCTGTTTACAAAAGAATTCAACGGGCACAAGAAAATTCCTAAAACCACCACATGAAGCTATACGCTGAAAACATCACCAAAACTTATAGAGGTAGAAAAGTAGTAAACGACATATCCGTTACTGTAAATCAAGGTGAAATTGTGGGTTTACTCGGACCCAACGGAGCTGGAAAAACAACTTCTTTCTATATGATCGTAGGGCTTATTAAGCCTCTAAGCGGGCACATTTACTTGGAAGATGTAGAAATTACAAAATTTCCCATGTATAAGCGTGCTCAAAGTGGTATTGGTTATTTAGCACAAGAAGCATCGGTTTTTCGCAAACTCACGGTTGAACAAAACATAAAAAGTGTTTTGGAATTGACCAAGCTGTCAAAACAGGAACAACATGATAAAACAGAAGCCTTGCTAGAGGAGTTTGGCCTAAATCATATTCGTGAAAATAGAGGAGATTTGTTGTCTGGAGGGGAGCGCAGAAGAACAGAAATTGCCCGTGCACTTGCTACAGACCCCAAATTTGTTCTCTTGGACGAGCCTTTTGCAGGTGTTGACCCCGTTGCCGTTGAGGATATTCAAAAAATTGTAGCCCACTTAAAG